>JAKLLJ010000005.1 GCA_023150215.1 Thauera sp.
AGGGACGGGTCGTTGCGTGCGCAATGGGGTGCCTATTGTCTGATCGGAGACACCCTGCGCGGAGATCGCGCGGGTTCCTCCGATTTCGTTGCGCGCGTCATGGCGGGCCTGGACGACGAGCCCACGCTGCTCGCACCCCGCAGTGCTCCGGCCGCGACGACGCAGCGCAGTCTTGCGCAGCGGATGTTGCCGTTGGCGGCATCGGTGATGGGGGTGGCCGCGGTGGGGCTGGTTGCGGCGAGCCTTTACCGCGAAGAAGCGCCGGCGCCGCAGCTTGCTGCAGGCAGCGCGCAAATTCAGCTGGTCACCACGACGAGTGTCCGTCCGGTCACCGCTCCGGCGGTCGATCCGATGCGCGAGTACTTGCTGGCGCACCAGGGGCTCTCGCGCAGCGGCCCGATGCCCGCTGGCGTACAGTATGTCCGTACCGTGGCCGATACGCGTGAGGATGCGGGTCGATGAGGTTGTTCTCCGTCGTGCTGGGGCTGTGCGCCTTCCTGGCGCAGGCACCGGCGCTTGCCGAGCACCCGACCGATCCCCTGTCCTGGCTGGGTCGGATCTCCACCGCGGGGCAACGCCTCAATTACGTCGGCACCTTCATGTATCAGTCCGGCGCGCACGTCGAGACCTCGCGCATCGCGCACCGGGTCGATGCGGGCGGAGAGTTCGAACGGCTGGAGGTTCTCGACGGCAGTCCGCGCGAGATCATTCGCCGCGGCGCGGAAGTCCGCTGCGTGCTGCCCGACGAACGCACGGTGATCATCGATGAGACCCAGGGGCGGCGGGCGTTTCCGGCGCGTGTCCCGGTGTCGCTGACCGGCCTGGCCGAAAACTATCGCGTCCGCAAGGGCGAGGTCGGGCGCGTGGCCGGACTCGAGGCTCAGTCGCTGGTTCTGGAGCCCAAGGACGATCTGCGCTACGGGCACGTCCTGTGGGCAGACTTGCAGTCCGGCTTGCTGCTCAAGTCGCGGACGGTCGATCAGCGCGGCGACGTCATCGAGCAGTTCAGTTTCAGTGAGGTCCGCATTGGTGGCGAGGTGGACGCTGCGCTGCTCGAATCGCGCTTCGAAACCGGCGAAGGATGGCGGATCGTCAATGCACGAGGCAGCTCGATGGCGGCCGACTCGGTGGGCTGGGTGCTCGACCCCGCCGTGCCCGGCTACCAGCTCAGCTCGGTGGTCAGGCGTCCGCTCGGGCGCGACCGCGGCGAAGCCGTGCATATGGTGTTCAGCGACGGACTGGCGGCGATCTCGGTGTTCATCGAGCCCGTTGGCGATGGTGCGCAGGCGGGTCTCGGACCGGTGTCAAGCGGCGCGATCAACATCTACAAGCGCGTGCTCGGTGCTCATCTGGTGACGGCACTCGGCGAGGCACCCGAGGGGGCCGTGCGCCGGTTTGGCGAGAGCATCCGGGCGGAGGCGCGATGATGGAAGCACGCGCCCGCATCTTGCGTGTCGAGAACGGCCAGGCTTGGCTGGCGCTCACCGAAAAGCAGGGCGGCTGCGGTCGCTGCGACGAACCGGGCGGCTGCGGCTCGGTGCAGATCGGCCAGGTCTTCGGCATGCCGAAGGGCGAGTTCGTGCTGCCGGCCGACGATCGCTTCGCCGCAGGCGACATGGTCGTCATCAGCATCCCGGAGGGTGCGCCGCTGCGCGCGGCGCTGGTCAGCTACGGGCTGGCGACGCTGCTGCTGGTGATGGGCGCGGCGCTCGGCAGCAGCATCGGCGCCCCGCCCCATGTCGATGCGTATGCATTGGCCGGCGGTGTGGCGGGGCTTGCGCTGGCGTGGGGCATGAACCGCGTTTTGCCGCGCAGCCGCAACTGGCGTCAGCGCTTGCATATGGAACTTGCGCCCGAGGGCGATTGCAGCAGGAGGCTGCGGGTCCTGCGATGACTTCTGCGTGCACCGCCCGGCGCGCCTGCGGCGCGGCGCTCTCGACCGTCCTGTGGTTCGGCCTCGTCGTGCTCATGCTGGCGGCGTCGGTGTCAAGCGCTGCCGGCTTGCAGGCATTGCCCGACTTCACGCGCCTGGTGGCCAGTCAGGGCGCGGCGGTGGTCAACATCAGCGCCACGCAAGTCCGTGCCGCGCCGCAAAAACAGCCCTTCCGCCCGCCCGAGCTCGACGAGTCGGACCCGATGTTCGATTTCTTCCGTCGCTTCGTGCCGCGCATGCCCGACTATCCGGGTGCGGAGCCTGACGACAAATCGCTCGGCTCGGGCTTCATCATCAGCCACGACGGCTACATTCTCACCAACGCCCACGTCGTCGAGGAGGCCGAACGCATCATGGTGCGTCTGGCCGACAAGCGCGAGTATGACGCTACCGTCATTGGCGCCGATGCGCGCAGCGACGTCGCGCTGATCCGCATCGAGGCGAGCGGCCTGCCGCATGTGGTGCTCGGCGACCCCGAGGCCCTGGCGGTCGGCGAATGGGTGCTGGCGATAGGCTCGCCGTTCGGATTCGAGCAATCGGTGACCGCAGGCATCGTCAGTGCCAAGGGTCGCAGCCTGCCTGATGAGAACTTCGTGCCCTTCATCCAGACCGACGTGGCGATCAACCCGGGCAATTCGGGCGGACCGCTGTTCAACCTGCGTGGCGAGGTGATCGGCATCAACTCGCAGATATACAGCCGCACCGGCGGCTTCATGGGGCTGTCGTTCGCGATTCCGATCGATGTTGCGATGGACGTGCAGCAGCAGCTGCGCAGCAAGGGCAGGGTGGAGCGCGGGCGCATCGGCGTGGCCATCCAGGAAATCACCCGCGATCTTGCCGACAGCTTCGGCCTGCCGCGTGCGGCCGGCGCGCTGGTCAGCAGTGTCGAGGCCAACAGCCCCGCCGCGGTCGGCGGTGTAGAGCAGGGCGACGTGATCATACGCTTCAACGGGCGCAGTATCGAAAACTCGGCCGACCTGCCGCGCATCGTCGCGGCGGTCCAGCCGGGCAGCAAGGTGGGCGTCGAGATCTTTCGGGATGGCGTGCCGCGCGCGCTGACGCTGGCGGTGGGCGAATGGCGGGATCCGGAGGATGAGCCCGCGGCTGAAACGACCCCGGGGGCCGCGGGTGCCGGCAACCGTCTGGGTCTCGAGCTCGCCGTGCCGAGCGCGCAACAGCGCCGAGAGCGTGGCATCGTCCGCGGGCTGGTGGTGCAGCGCGTGCTCGGGGCGGCCGCACGCTCGGAAATCGTGCCCGGCGACGTGGTGCTCGCGATGGTCGTTGGCGGGCGCCAGGTCAAGCTCGACCGCATCGAAGAGTTCGAGCGCATGGTCGCTGCGCTCGCGCCCGCGCAGCAGGTGACGCTGCTGGTCGCACGTGCGGACACCGCGTCCTACGTCAGCCTGCGCGCAGCAAAATGACCGGGGCCGACGCTGGCCGGCGTTTCACCGTAATGAGCCGGGAGTGGTGTCACCTGTGCCACGACCTCGTCGCCGCGCTGCAGCCGATCGCCGCTGAAGCCGGCTGGCAGATCGAGGTGATCGACGTCGATCTGCACCCGGAGCTCGAGGAGCGCTGGGGCGAATGGGTGCCGGTGCTGCTGCACGGCGAGCACGAACTCTGCCATTACCACCTCGACGCGGGCGCGGTGCGCGCTTATTGCAGCGGTTTTCCGCTAGAATCGCGGGCTTGACGAGGTCGACCGAACCCGGCCAGCCACCTACCGAATCTTTTCCGAAACGGGTGCTGAAAGGCACCTTTTTCGTTTCAAATGAAGCACATCCGAAACTTCTCCATCATCGCCCACATCGACCACGGCAAATCGACCCTGGCCGACCGACTCATCCACTTCTGCGGCGGCCTGTCCGAGCGCGAGATGGAGGAACAGGTGCTCGACTCGATGGACATCGAGCGCGAGCGCGGCATCACGATCAAGGCGCAGACCGCGGCCCTGCACTACAAGGCCAAGGACGGACAGGTGTACAACCTGAACCTGATCGACACGCCGGGACACGTCGACTTTTCCTACGAGGTCAGCCGCTCGCTTGCCGCCTGCGAGGGCGCGCTGCTGGTGGTCGATGCTTCGCAGGGGGTCGAGGCACAGACCGTGGCCAACTGCTACACCGCGCTCGACCTCGACGTTGAGGTGGTGCCGGTGTTGAACAAGATCGACCTGCCCGCGGCCGACCCCGAGAACGCGCGTGGCGAGATCGAGGACGTGATCGGCGTCGACGCCTCCGAGGCGATCCTGTGTTCGGCCAAGACCGGCCTCGGGGTCGAGGACGTGCTCGAGGCCATCGTCGCCCGCATCCCGCCGCCGAAGGGCGAGCCGGACGGCGCGCTGAAGGCGCTGATCATCGACTCGTGGTTCGACAACTACGTCGGCGTCGTCATGCTGGTGCGTGTGGTCGACGGGGTGCTCAAGCCCAAGGACCGCATCCTGCTGATGTCCAACGGTCTGCAGTATCCGTGCGACCAGGTCGGCGTGTTCACGCCGCGCTCGGTGGCGCGCGAGCAACTGCGTGCGGGCGAGGTGGGCTTCATCATCGCCGGCATCAAGGAGATCGAAGCGGCCAAGGTGGGCGACACGGTGACGCTCGCCAACCGGCCCGCAGCCGAGGCGCTGCCCGGCTTCAAGGAAATCAAGCCGCAGGTGTTCGCCGGTCTGTATCCGGTGGAGTCCTCCGAGTACGACCAGTTGCGCGATTCGCTCGAGAAGCTGCGCCTGAACGATGCCTCGCTGCAGTTCGAGCCGGAAGTCTCGCAGGCGCTCGGCTTCGGCTTCCGCTGCGGCTTCCTCGGCCTGCTGCACATGGACATCGTGCAGGAGCGCCTCGAGCGCGAGTTCGACATGGACCTCATCACCACCGCGCCAACGGTGGTGTACGAGGTGGTGCTCAACGACAATTCGGTCATCCGCATCGAGAATCCGGCCAAGCTGCCCGAGCCCGGCAAGTACCAGGAGATTCGCGAGCCGATCATCACCGCGACCATCTTCCTGCCGCAGGACTACGTTGGCCCGGTGATCACGCTGTGCAACCAGAAGCGTGGCAACCAGATCGACATGCGCTACCACGGCCGCCAGGTACAGCTGGTCTATGAGATGCCGATGAACGAGGTCGTGATGGACTTCTTCGACAAGCTCAAGTCGGTGTCGCGGGGTTATGCGTCGCTCGACTACGACTTCAAGGAATACCGTACGGCCGACCTGGTCAAGCTCGATCTGATGGTCGGCGGTGAGAAGGTAGACGCGCTGTCGGTCATCGTGCACCGCGCCAGCGCACAGTACCGCGGCCGTGAGCTGGCGAGCAAGCTGCGCGGCCTGATCCCGCGCCAGATGTTCGATGTGGCGGTGCAGGCGGCGATCGGTGCGCACATCATCGCGCGCGAGACCATCAAGGCGCTGCGCAAGAACGTGCTCGCCAAGTGCTACGGCGGCGACATCAGCCGCAAGAAGAAGCTGCTTGAGAAGCAGAAGGAAGGCAAGAAGCGCATGAAGCAGGTGGGCAACGTCGAGATTCCGCAGGAAGCCTTCCTCGCCGTGCTGCGCACCGACGAAGGCAAGTGATCGACACTGCCGGCCGGCTCCGCGTCGGCCGATTCCCCACGGAAACCGCATGAATTTTGCCCTGATCCTGTTCCTGCTGCTGGTTGCCACCGGCGTGCTGTGGTCGCTCGACCGCTTCCACGCGCGCAAGCTGCGTCCCGCGGGCACGCCCGACCCTTGGTGGGTGGAGTACGGCGCGAGCTTCTTTCCGGTGATCCTGATCGTGTTCGGCCTGCGCTCCTTCGTCGTCGAGCCGTTCAAGATCCCGTCTGGGTCGATGATTCCGACTCTGCTGGTGGGCGACTTCATCCTGGTCAACAAATGGACCTATGGCATCCGCCTGCCAGTGATCAACCACAAGATCGTCGATGTCAGCGACCCGCAGCGCGGCGACGTGATGGTGTTCCGCTACCCGGCGGATCCGTCGATGGACTACATCAAGCGCGTGGTCGGCCTGCCCGGCGACCGCGTGGACTACATCGACAAGCGCCTGACGATCAACGGCGAGGCCGTGTCGATCCGCGACGACGGTTCCTACCTGCATCCCGACCGCCTGTACTACTCGCCGAAGTACGTCGAGAAATTGGGCAAGCTCGAGCATTCGGTGCTCATCGAGCGCGACGCTCCGGCTTTCGTGCCGCAGGTGCTGAACTTCCCGGGGCGCGAGCACTGCAGCTACACGCACTCGGGCGTACGCTGCACGGTGCCGGCAGGGCATTACTTCGTCCTTGGCGACAACCGCGACGCGAGCAGCGACAGCCGGGTCTGGGGCTTCGTGCCCGAGGCCAACATCGTCGGTCGCGCCTTCTTCATCTGGTTCAACTTCAGCGACATGAAGCGGATCGGCGGCTTCGACTGAAGATTCGGGAGCACTGCATGAACAAGCATTCGCAACGCGGCCTGACCCTGCTCGGCGTGCTCGTCACCGGCGCGCTGGCGGCCTTTGTGCTGGTGGTGGTGTTTCGTACGGTGCCGGTCGTCACCGAGTACCTGGCCATCAAGCGCATCCTCGTCATTCTGGCCGATGAGGCGGACAAGGGCGTGACCCTGGTCGAGCTGCGCCGCAGCTTCGACCGCCGTCGCCAGATCGACGACGTGAGCAGCGTGGATGGGGCCGACCTGGCGATCGACCGCAGCGGTCCGCGCACCGTGATCGACGTCGAATACACCCGCAAGGTGCCCTTGGTTGCGAACGTGAGCCTGTCGTTCGACCTGCACCCGAGCAGCGAGCAGCACTGATCCGATGACGCTGGAACGACTCCAGGCGCGCCTCGGCCACGTCTTCGGCGATCCCCGCCTGCTGCAGGAGGCGCTCACTCATCGCAGCTTCGGGCAGCCGAACAACGAACGCTTCGAGTTCCTCGGCGACTCCATCCTCAACTGTGTCACCGCGATCGCGCTCTTCGAGCGCTTCAGCGAATTGCGCGAGGGGGAATTGTCGCGCGTGCGTGCCTCGCTGGTGCGCCAGGATGCGCTCCATCGCATCGCTCTGGCGCTCGAGCTCGGCGACTGCCTGCGCCTGGGGGAGGGCGAGCTCAAATCCGGTGGCAGCCGCCGGCCGTCCATCCTCGCCGATGGGCTCGAGGCGGTGTTCGCCGCGGTCTTCCTCGATGCCGGCTTCGGCGCGGCGAAGGGCGTGATCGATCGCCTCTATCAGCCGCTACTGGCCGAGGTCGATCCGCTCAAGCCGAGCAAGGACGCCAAGACTGCCTTGCAGGAGTGGCTGCAGGCACGCCGCATGCCCGTGCCCACCTACATCATGGTGCAGGCGCTCGGAGAAGCCCATGCGCAGGAGTTCGAGGTTGCCTGCGAGATCCCCAAACTCGGTGTGCGCACGCTGGCCCGCGGCGCCAGCCGGCGGATCGCCGAACAACAATCGGCCGAGCTTGCGCTCGCCGCAGTGAGAAAAAAATGAGCGACGCGACCACTACACCGCTTGCCGACGACCAACCGGGCGGGGACGGCTTTCGCACCGGCTTCGTCGCCATCGTCGGCCGCCCCAACGTCGGCAAGTCCACGCTGCTCAACCGCCTCATCGGGCAGAAGATCAGCATCGTCTCGAGCAAGGCGCAGACCACTCGTCACCGCGTCACCGGCATTCTCACCGAGCCGGGTGCGCAGTTCGTGTTCGTCGACACGCCGGGCTTTCAGACCCACCACCGCAACGCGCTCAACCGCTCGATGAACCGCACCGTGTCGCAGGTGCTGGCCGACGTCGACCTGGTGTTCTTCGTCATCGAGGCGGGCCGCTTCACCGACGACGACCGCAAGGTGCTGTCGGTGATCCCCGAGTTGTCGAGGGTGATCCTGGTCATCAACAAGGTCGACCAGCTGAAGGACAGGGCCCGCCTGCTGCCCTTCATCGACCAGGTGCGCCAGGCGCGCGACTTCACCGAGATCGTGCCGCTGTCGGCGGAGAAGGGGCGCAATATCGACGCGCTGGTCAAGGCCGCGACGCCCTTGCTGCCGGTCGGCACGCCGATGTTCCAGGAAGACGAAATCACCGACCGCAGCGAGCGCTTCCTGGCCTCCGAATTCCTGCGTGAAAAGCTCTTCCGCCTGCTCGGCGACGAGCTGCCCTACGGCATCGCGGTCGAGATCGAGAAGTTCGAGGTCGAGGGCAACCTGCGCCGCATCCACGCCGCCGTGATCGTCGACAAGGCAGGCCACAAGTCGATGGTGATCGGCAAGGGCGGCGAGAAGCTCAAGCGCATCTCGAGCGAGGCGCGCGTCGAACTCGAGAAGCTCTTCGACGGCAAGGTCTTCCTCGAGGTCTGGGTCAAGGTCAAGAGTGGCTGGGCCGACGACGAACGCGCGCTCAAGAGCCTCGGCTACGAGTGAGCCCGGCGGCGGCACATGGCAGGCCCCAGACAGCGCATCGAGCAGCACCCCGCGTGGGTGCTGCACACTTATCCTTGGCGCGAGACCAGCCTGATCGTCGAGATGTTGGCGCGCGACCACGGCCGGGTCGCGCTCGTGGCCAAGGGCGCGCGCCGGCCGCACTCGCAGCTGCGCGGCGTGCTGATGGCCTTCCAGCCGCTGCTGCTGGACTGGTCGGGCGGTGGCGAGGTGAAGACCCTGGTGCGTGCCGAATGGCAGGGTGGCCAGCCCTTGCTGACCGGGCGCGCACTGATCTGCGGCTACTATCTCAACGAACTGCTGGTGCGCCTGACCGCGCGTGAAGATCCGCATCCGCGGTTGTTCGCGGCCTATGCCGAGGCGGTGCGCGCGCTCGGCCGCGGTGAGCCCGAGTCGCCCATCCTGCGCCGTTTCGAACTCGCCCTGCTGCAGGATCTCGGTTACGAGGCCGGGCTCGCCCATGAGGGCGACAGCGGCGATCCGGTGCGGGCCGAGGCGCGCTACCTTTACCGGGTCGAGGGCGGCCCGGTCAGACTGGGCACCCTGGACGAGGCGGGTGTCGCCATCGAGGCTGCCGCGCTCGGCGAGCAGCCGCTGTTGTCCGGCCAGACCCTGCTCGACATGGCGGCCGACGATTTCTCGCGCGCAGAGACGCTGGCCCAGTCCAAGCAGTTGCTGCGCATGCTGATCAACCACACCCTGGGCGGCCAGCCGCTGCAGTCGCGCCGGGTGCTCAAGGAACTGCAGGAGCTCTGATGATTGAACTTGGCGTCAACATCGACCACGTCGCCACGCTGCGCCAAGCGCGCCGCACCTGGGAACCCGACCCGGTGTGGGCCGCGGTGGAAGCCCACCTCGGCGGGGCGGATGGCATCACCATCCACCTGCGCGAGGACCGCCGCCACATCAACGACGACGACGTGCGCCGGCTCGCCGAGCTCACCCAGGTCAAGCTCAACCTCGAGATGGCCGCCACCGACGAGATGGTCGCGATCGCCTGCCGCACCCGGCCGCAGATGGCGATGCTGGTGCCCGAAGGCCGCCACGAGATCACCACCGAGGGCGGGCTCGACGTGCTGTCGCAGGAGGCTCGGCTGCAGGACGTGATCGCCCGCCTGGCCGACGCCGGCATCGTCACCAGCGTGTTCATCGACGCCGAGCCCGCGCAGATCGAGGCCGCCGCACGCATCGGCGCGCGCGTGTGCGAGATCCACACCGGCCCCTACGCCCACGCCTTCCACGCCGCCGGGCGCGATGCCGACGCACCGGCGGTACTCGCCGAACTCGACAAGATCCGCAGCGCGGGCGAGGCCGTGCGCAGCCTCGGCATGCGTTTCAACGCGGGCCATGCGCTCAACTATTACAACGTTGAACCGATTGCGCGCCTGCACGGCATCCGTGAGCTGCACATCGGTCACGCCATCGTCAGCCGTTCGGTGTTCACCGGCCTGCGCGCGGCGGTCGCCGAGATGAAGCGGCTGATGCGCGCAGCCGCGCAGGGCGCCTGAGGAAGCGCGATGCGCGCGCCGCGCCGTTGCCGCCTTGCACCCGCCGACACCGCCGCACCCCGGCGTCCCCCTGTAGGAGCGGCGGAACCCGCGAACACGGCGCCCGAATCCAGGTCAGCGCCCGAATCCAGGTCAGCGTCCGAATCCACGTCAGCGCCCGGATTGTGCGCAGCATTCGCGGCTTCCGCCGCTCCTACAGGGGCGCGGGCGGGCCTGTGTGCGAGCGTGCAAGCATGATCCACGGTATCGGCACCGACATCGTGCGTGTGCAGCGCGTGCGCGCCGCGCTCGAGCGCCACGGCGAGCGTTTCGCCCTGCGCATCCTCGCCGCCAGCGAGGTCGAGGCCTGGTGCGCCCATCGCGACCCGGCGCGCTTCCTCGCCAAGCGCTTCGCCGCCAAGGAAGCCTTCGGCAAGGCGCTCGGCACCGGCGTCGCCGTACCGGCCACGCTGCACGCGGTCGCCGTCGGCCACGACGCGCGTGGCAAGCCCGAATACCGCTACGACGAGCGCCTCGCCGCTTACATGCATATTCACGCGCTGCGCGCCCACCTCAGCATCAGCGACGAGGACGAGCACATTGTTGCGTTTGCGTTGATCGAGCGCTGCGGTGATTGACCGCTCGTTTCAAAAGCGAGATTTCCGAGATGAACCCAAGCACAAAGCGCCCCCGCGGCCCCGTGATGATCGACGTCGCTGGTACCGCGCTGACCGACGAGGAACGCGAGCGCCTGCTCGACCCTTTGGTCGGCGGCGTGATTCTGTTCGCGCGCAACTTCATCGCCTCCGAGCAGCTGCGCGCGCTCACCGCCGAGATCCGCGCGCTGCGCGACCCGGCGCTGATCATCGCGGTCGACCACGAGGGGGGCAGGGTGCAGCGCTTCCGCACGGACGGCTTCACCCGCCTGCCGTCGATGCGCAGCCTGGGCACGCTGTGGCTCGGTGACCACCTGGCAGCGCTCGACGCCGCGCGTGCCACCGGCTTCGTGCTCGCGGCCGAGCTGCGCGCGCATGGTATCGACCTCAGCTTCACCCCGGTGCTCGATCTCGACTACGGCTGCTGCCGCGCGATCGGCAACCGCGCCTTCCATCGCGACCCGCAGGTCGTCGCCGCGCTCGCGCAGGCGCTGTGCGCCGGCATGGCGGAGGTGGGCATGGGCTGCGTGGGCAAGCACTTCCCCGGCCACGGCTTCGTCGAGGCCGACTCGCATCACGACGTACCGGTCGACGTCCGCGACTTCGACGCCGTGTGGAGCGAGGATATCGCCCCCTACCGCCACCGCCTCGGCCGCCAGCTCGCCGGGGTGATGCCCGCGCACGTCATCTACCCTAACGCCGACCCCAGCCCCGAGCCTCAGCCCGCCGGCTTTTCGCCGTTCTGGCTGAAGGAGGTGCTGCGCGCCCGCCTCGGTTTCCAGGGCGTGATCTTCAGCGACGACCTCAACATGGAGGGCGCCCGCGTCGCCGGCGACATCGTCGGCCGCGCCAAGACCGCCTGGGCCGCCGGCTGCGACATGCTGCTGGTGTGCAACCGCCCGGACCTCGCCGCCGAGCTGCTCGACCGCTGGGCACCCGAGCTCGACGCCGCCAAGCTCGCCCGACTCGCCGCGATCGCGCCCACCGCCCCGCAGCCCGCCTGGCTTGCCGACCCCTTCGCGCTCGAGCTCCACCCCGCCTACATCCATGCCCGCGAACGCGTCGCCACCATCCCCGACGATACCCGCGCCGCGCCGACGATGACCGCGTCGACGATCGGCGCCCAGCGCACCGAGATCCTGCGCAAGGACGGATAATTCCGCCACGCCCTCCCACCCGCAGACCTGCCAACGCCATCCCGTAGGAGCGGCGGCAGCCGCGAACCCAGCCGTCCCCTTTGTAGGAGCGGCGGCAGCCGCGAACGCAGCGGTCCGGTAACGCAGCAATCCGGTAACGTAGCAGCGACGGCCGCCGCGAACCCTCCACTCCGCCCGAGTCGTCCACCCTCGAACCGCAGCCCATGCCAACCGGCTCAGCCGACGTCTTTCCGCGATGACCGACCCGACGCTCACCCCCGCCTTCGACCCCAAGCCCTTCCTGCGCACCCTCACCGAGGAGCCTGGTGTCTATCGCATGATCGGCGCCGACGACAAGGTGCTCTACGTCGGCAAGGCCAAGAACCTCAAGCGCCGCGTCTCCAGCTACTTCCAGAAGACCGTCTCCAGCCCGCGCATCGCCATGATGGTGGCGCAGGTGCTGCGCGTGGACATCACCGCCACCCGCTCCGAGGCCGAGGCCCTGATCCTCGAGAACAACCTCATCAAGAGCCTCGCGCCGCGCTACAACATCCTCTTTCGCGACGACAAGACCTACCCCTACATCGAGCTCTCCGCCGACGAGTTCCCGCGCCTGGCCTACCACCGCGGCGCCTTCACCAAGGGGGCACGCTACTTCGGCCCCTTCCCGAACGCCTGGGCGGTGCGCGAGACCATCCACCTGCTGCAGAAGACCTTCCAGCTGCGAACCTGCGAAAACACCGTCTACGCGAACCGTTCGCGCCCCTGCCTGCTGCACCAGATCAAGCGCTGCACCGCGCCCTGCGTCGGACTGATCGAACCCGAGGCCTACGCCGCGGACGTGAAGCTCGCCACCCGCTTCCTCGACGGCCAGGCGAGCGAGGTCATCGACGACCTCACGAATCGCATGCAGGCCGCCGCCGAACGCCTCGCCTTCGAGGAGGCGGCCGCCTGTCGCGACCAGGTGCGCGCGTTGCAGGCGGTGCTGCACAAGCAGTTCGTCGACAGCCGCAAGGACGAGGATGTCGACGTGCTGGCCGCGATCGAGGCCGACGGCCTCACCTGCGTCAACATCGCCATGGTGCGCGGCGGCCGCCATCTCGGCGACCGCCCGCAGTTCCCGAGCGGCGCGGCGGTGTCGGGGGCCTTGGACAGCCTGCTCGCCTTCGTCGAGCAGCACTACAGCCAGCACCCGATCCCGGCGCGCATCCTGGTCAACCTGCCGCCCGAGGCAGTCAAGGAGACGCTGGCCGAGATCACCGAGTGTCCGCCGGGCGTGGTGGCGGCGCGCTTCGAGGCAGAAAAGGCGTGGATGGAGATGGCGGAGAAGAACGCCCACCTCGCCATCCAGGCGCGCGCACGCGACACCGGCCGCATCGAACAGCGCCTCGAGGCACTGCGCGAGGCGCTCGGCATGGACGAGGCGCCGCAGCGCATCGAGTGTTTCGACATCAGCCACACCATGGGCGAGGCCACCGTGGCCTCGTGCGTGGTGTGCGAGGCCGGCGCGATGAAGCGCGCCGAGTACCGCCGCTACAACATCAGCGGCATCACCCCGGGCGACGACTTCGCCGCGATGCGCCAGGCGCTCGAGCGCCGCTATGGCAAGGTCGCCGCGGGCGAGGGCGTGTGCCCCGACCTGATCCTGATCGATGGGGGCAAGGGCCAGGTGAGTGCGGCACGCGAGATCCTCGCCGAGCTTGGGCTTGAATCGGTGGCGATGGTCGGCGTTGCGAAAGGCGAGGGCCGCAAGGCGGGCCTGGAGACGCTGATCTTCCCCGACGGCCGCGAGGGCCTGGCGCTGGGCGGCGAGTCGGCGGCGCTCCACCTGATCGTCGAGATCCGCGACGAAGCGCACCGCTTCGCCATCACCGGTCACCGCGCCAAGCGCGCCAAGGCGCGGGTGGGCTCGAAGTTGGAGGACATTCCCGGCGTGGGGCCTGCGCGCCGGCGCAAGCTGCTTGCCGCCTTTGGCGGCCTGGACGGTGTGCGCGAGGCGACGGTGGAGGATCTGTGCCGTGTCGAAGGGGTCAGCCGCAAGCTCGCCGAGCACATCCACGCTGCGCTGCGCTGAGCGTGCGCCGCGTGCGCACTGGATAAGCGCGCGGTTTGCGCCGCATTGGCGCAGAACCGGCGCGACACGGGCTGATGCCGGCGCGTTGCAGGGGGCCGCGAGCCTGCGTCGATGCCGGCCTCCTGCAACGGCCCTGCAGCAGGCAGCGGAGGGCGGCGACCGATGGTCCGATGTGGGATAATCCACGCCATGGTTTCCGTCACCCACGCCATCTCCCAGGGCGACACCGCCCCGCCGATCGACATGCTGGCCGCCGGCCTCGAGCCGGCCGAGCGCGTCCGTATCGAAGCCGCGCTCGAATGGATCGCCGAACTCTACGAAGGCAAGGTGCTTGGCACCGGCGAGCCGACCTGGACCCACGCCATCGGTGCCGCACTGATAGCGGCCTCCCTGCGCCTCGATGCCGACACACGCATCGCCGCGCTGTTGTTCGCGGTGTGGGACGAGCTCGACGACCCCGCGGGCGAACTCGATGCGCGCTGCGGTCCGGCGATCACCACGCTGGTGCGTGGGCTGCACCGGCTCACCGGCCTGCGCGTGCTCACCCGCCTCACCACCAACGCCACCGCGCCCGAGATTCGCGCCCAGACCGAGGTGCTGCGCAAGATGCTGCTGGCGATGGTCGAGGACATCCGGGTCGTGCTGGTGCGCCTGGCCTCGCGCACGCAGACCCTGCGCTTCTACACCGATCTGCCGGGTGATGCCCGCGTCGAGGTGGCGCGCGAAAGCCTGGACATCTACGCGCCACTCGCCAACCGGCTCGGCGTATGGCAGATCAAGTGGGAACTCGAGGATCTCGCGTTCCGCTTCATCGAGCCCGACACCTACAAGCGCATCGCGAAGATGCTCGACGAGCGCCGGGTCGAGCGCGAGCAGTTCATCCGCGACGCCATCGAACGCCTGAAGAACGAGCTCGCCGCAGTGGGTATCCAGGCCGAGATCACCGGCCGCGCCAAGCACATCTACAGCATCTACAACAAGATGCGGAAGAAGCGGCTCGACTTTTCCCAAGTCTTCGACATCCGCGCGTTGCGTGTGCTGGTGCCGGAGATCAAGGATTGCTACACCGTGCTCGGCCTGGTGCATCAGATGTGGCAGCCGATCCCGCAGGAGTTCGACGACTACATCACCAAGCCCAAGGGCAACAACTACCAGTCGCTGCACACCGCGGTGCTGGCCGGTGACGGCCGCGCGCTGGAAGTGCAGATCCGCACCCACGATATGCACAAGCATGCCGAACTCGGCGTGGCCGCGCACTGGCGCTACAAGGAAGGTGCCCAGCAGGGCGGCGACTACGACGAGAAGATCGCGCTGCTGCGCAATCTGTTGTCTTGGCGCGATGAGGTCACCGACTCGGAACACTGGGTCGAGCAGCTCAAGCGCGCCTCGCTCGACGACACGCTGTATGTGCTGACGCCGCAGGGCAGGGTGGTCGACCTGCCGCGCGGCGCAACTCCGATCGACTTCGCCTATCGCCTGCACACCGACCTCGGCCACCACTGCCGCGGCGCCAAGGTTGACGGCCACCTGGTGCCGCTCAACACCGCGCTGCAGAGCGGGCAGACGGTCGAAGTCGTCGTCGCCCGCGAAGGCGGGCCGTCGCGCGACTGGCTCGACGTGCGCCAGGGCTACGTCGCCACCTCGCGCGCGCGCAACAAGATCAAGCAGTACTTTGCCCAGCTCGACGAAGAGGAGATCCTGTCGCGCGGGCGCAGCTTCGTCACCAAAGAACTGCAGCGCGACGGCCACAGCCAGGCCAACATCGACGGACTGGCCGAGCGCCTCGGCTTCAAGAACGCCGAAGCGCTGTATCTGGCGGCCGGACGCGGCGAAGTCGGTCCGCGCGCGATGCAGACCGCGCTGCGCGAGGGCAGCGCGCCCGAGCCGGCGGCCGAGGTCGAGCCCGAGTTCGTCGTCAGCCGCAGCCGCTCGGGCGACAACCAGGACAAGATCCTGATCGTCGGCGTCGGCAAGCTGATGACCTCGCTGTCGCGCTGCTGCAAGCCGGCACCGCCGGATGCGATCGAGGGCTTCGTCACCCGCGGGCGCGGGATCTCGATTCACCGCGTCGATTGTGCCGATTTCCAGGACCTTGTGCGCAAGCATCCCGAGCGCGTGATCCCCGCCGAGTGGGGCGAAAAGGCCCATGACAGCCGCAGCGCGCTCTACCAGATCGACATCAACGTCCAGGCCAGCGACCGCCAGGGCCTGCTGCGCGACATCTCCGAAGTGCTGTCGCGCGAAAAGCTCAACGTGATCGCGGTGAACACGCTGACCAAGAAGGGCACGGCCTACATGCGCTTCACGATGGAAGTCGGCGGCGTCAAGCAGGTGCAGCGCGCGATCACGCTGATCCGCGAGGTGCCGGGCGTGATCGACGCGCAGCGCAAGTGAGGCCTCATCGGCGGTGATGAACCGCGGCGCCTGCGAGCGGCAAGCGCCGCCCCGGTGGTAGGCAGGGCGAAAGTGACGCTTGGCGTATCGAGAGCGCCGCCGAAAAGCTCGCGCCTTCCGGCGCTCCTACATGACCCTGCGGCTCCCCCTGGAATGACGGCAGCCGCGAACGTAGACCCTTCGGCACCCCCCTGTAGGAGCGGCGGCAGCCGCGAAATTCTTCGCCCCCGCCGCCGAGCACTCGGCGCAAGGCCCCGCGACCTGCGCCGTCGCCGGATCCGCTCCCGCGTTCAACTACTCGCGGCAAGCTCCTTCAGCAGGATGAGCTGTGCTGCGCGGCGGATGCTGCGCGGATGCTTGCGACGATAGCTGCCGTCGGGCTGCATGTCCCAGGCCTGGCAGTTGTCGCCGAGGTAGGGGCGCAGGCCTTCCTTCATGACGCGGCGCTTGAGGCGGGGGTCGAGCACCGGGAAGGCGATCTCGATGCGGCGGAAGAAGTTGCGGTCCATCCAGTCGGCGCTCGACAGGTACATCTGGTCTTCACCGTCGGCATGGAAGTGAAAGATCCGGTGATGCTCCAGGAAGCGACCGACCACCGAGCGCACGCGGATGTTTTCCGACAGGCCCGGGACGCCGGGGCGCAGCGCGCACGGGCCGCGCACGATGAGGTCGATCTCGACGCCCGCTTGCGAGGCCTCGTAGAGCGCTTCGATCGTTTCCGATTCGAGCAGTGCGTTCATCTTCGCGATCACCCGCGCGCGCCGGCCCTCGCGTGCGATCTCCGCCTCGCGCCGGATTGCGGCGACCACGTTCGGCTGCAGCGTGAATGGCGCCTGCCACAGGTGGCGCAGCTCGGTCGCCTTGCCCAGGCCGGTGAGCTGCTTGAATACGGTGGCGACGTCCTCGCCGATTTCCTGGTTGCAGGTCAGCAGGCCGAAATCGGTGTAAAAGCGCGTGGTGCGCGGATGGTAGTTGCCGGTACCCATGTGCACATAGCGTCGCAGGCCATCTTCCTCGCGACGCACGATCATCAGCAGCTTGGCATGGGTCTTGTAGCCGAACACGCCATACACCACGTGCGCGCCGACTTCCTCGAGCCGGTTGGCGAGCGTGATGTTGGCCTCTTCGTCGAAGCGCGCCATCAGCTCCAGAACGACAGTGACTTCCTTGCCTTTCTGCGCTGCGCGCGCGAGGTGTTCCATCAGCACCGAATCGGTGCCGGTTCGATACACCGTCATCTTGATCGCCAGCACCTGCGGGTCGTCGGCGGCGGCACGCAGCATCTCGATCACTGGCCCGAAGCTCTGGAACGGGTGGTGGAGGAGGATGTCGCCGCCGCGGATCGCGGTAAAGATCTGCCGCCGCTTGTCGAGCGCCCTGGGTACGCCGGGCACGAAGGGGGCGTACTTGAGGTCAGGGCGCTCTACCCAGTCGGGCACCTGCATCAGCCGCACCAGATTGACGATGCCGGGGGTGCGGTAGAGGTCGTCCGGGGTGAGGTGGAAGTGCTGCAGCAGGAAGCCGGCCATCTGTTCGGAGCAGTTGTCCGCCACCTCCAGCCGCACTGCGTCGCCGAAGTGGCGTTGCTGCAGTTCGCCCTTGAGCGAGGCGCGCAGGTCCTTGACTTCCTCTTCATCGACGAACAGGTCGGAGTTGCGGGTGACGCGGAACTGGTAGCAGCCGAGCACGTTCATGCCGTTGAAGAGTTCGCCGACATGGGAGTGCAGCACCGAGGACAGGAACACGAAGGTGTACTCCTGCTCGCACAGCTCGCGCGGCAGCCGGATCACGCGCGGCAGCGCACGGGGCGCCTGCACGATCGCCGCGCCGGAGTCACGGCCGAAAGCGTCGCGGCCCTCGAGTTCGACTGCGAAGTTGAGGCTCTTGTTGAGCACGCGCGGAAAGGGGTGCGCCGGATCGAGCCCGATCGGCGTCAGCACCGGCATCACCTCGCGCATGAAGTAATCGTGGATCCACGTGCGCTGGGCCTCGGTCCACAGGCTGCGGCGCAGGAACACGACACCTTCCTTCTCGAGCGCCGGCAGGATGTCCGCGTTGAGCAGTTGGTATTGCTCGGAGATGATCTCATGCACCTCGTCGCTGACGCGCTCGAGCAGGTCGGCAGGCGCGATCCCGTCCTCGCCTGACTTGCGGCTGCCGATGCGGATCTGTTCCTTGATCCCCGACACGCGGATCTCGAAGAACTCGTCGAGGTTGCTCGACACGATGCAGAGGAAGCGCAGGCGCTCGAGCAAGGGCACGGTGGCATCGGCGGCCTGGGCCAGGACCCGGCGCTGAAACTGCAGCAGGGTCAGCTCGCGGTTGAGAAAGTGTTCGGGCGGATAGTCGAGATTGGTGCGGCTGAGATACATGAGCAGTCCTGTGCGCGAGGGGTCGTGCGGGATTATGTGACATTTCCATTTCGGATTCATGACATCGGTGCCCTGGCGCCAAGCGCTGCCGGGTGCGCTTTCCGCGGGGCTCGGCTGCCGTGCGTGCGGTGCTAGAATCGCGGGCTTCGGCGCCTTCGGGTGTCAGACCCCGAAACGATCATGCAAGATCTGATAGCCGCAATCGACCTCGGTTCCAACAGTTTCCGGCTGCAGGTGGGCCGTATCGTCAATGATCAGATCTATCCGCTCGACGGGCTGAAGGACGCTGTTCGCCTGGCCGCCGGCCTGTCGCCCGACAAGATGCTCGACCTCGCCGCGCAGCAGCGCGGGGTGGCGGCACTGCAACGCTTCCACGAACGCGTGCGCGGCTTTTCGCCCGCCCGCGTGCGCGCGGTGGCGACCAACACCTTGCGCGTGGCAAAGAACGCGCCCGAGTTCCTGATCCGCGCCGAAGCGGCGCTCGGCTTCCCGATCGAGATCATCGCCGGGCGCGAGGAGGCCCGCCTGATCTATGTGGGCGTCGCGCACACGATGCCCGACCCGCACCGTCAGCAGCTGGTCGTGGACATCGGGGGCGGATCGACCGAGTTCATCGTCGGCAAGAGCTTCGAGCCGCAACTGCTCGAATCGCGCTACATGGGCTGCGTCGGCTACAGCCTGAACTTCTTTCCCGACGGGAGGATCGACAAGCGCGGCCTCAAGGAGGCCGAGCTCGCCGCCCGTCGCGAACTGCAGACCATCTCCGCGGCTTACCGCGAGGCGGGCTGGGAAGAAGCCGTGGGCTCGAGCGGCACCGCCAAGGCGATCGTCGAGATCCTCGAGCAGAACGGCTTTTCGGCCGGCGGCATCACTCGCGACGGCCTGGAGAAGCTGAAAGCGGTGCTGCTGCGCGCCGGCAGCCTCGACAACGTCGATCTCGCAGGCCTGAAAGGCGACCGCCTGCCGGTGATCCTTGGCGGCTTCGCGATCATGAGCGCGATCTTCAAGGAGTTCGAGCTCGAGCACATGGTGTTTTCCGAAGGTGCGCTGCGCCTTGGCGTGCTCTATGACCTGCTCGGCCGCTACCATCACCACGACCTGCGCGATGCCACCGTCAATGCCTTCGTGCGCCGCTACGGCGTCGACCTGCGCCAGGCCCAGCAGGTCGCCGACACCGCCTGCCATCTGCTCGCCCAGCTCGAGCCCGAGACCGCCAATCCCGAGCACGATGACCACCGCTTCCTGCGCTGGGCTGCGATGCTGCACGAGATCGGCATCTCGGTTGCGCATTCGAGCTATCACAAGCACAGTGCCTACATCGTCGGCAACGCCGACATGCCGGGCTTTTCGCGCATGGACCAGGGCCGCCTGGCGCGCCTGACGCTTGCGCATCGCGGCAAGCTCGAGCGGGTGGCGTCGATCGATGCGGGCAGTGTGGACTGGCTGCTGATCGCTTGCCTGCGCCTCGCGGTGGTGATCCACCGTGCGCGCGACGCCCGCGGCCTGCCACCGCTGACGCTGCGCCGCGAAGGACGCGGCTTCAGCCTGACCGCCGCGCCCGGGTGGCTGCAGAAACTGCCCCTGACGGCGGCTGCGCTCGAGGAAGAGCAGCGCCAGTGGCAAGGCGTCGGGCGGGCGCTGTATGTCCGCGCGCTGAGCCTGCGCTCGACGGCCGCCTGAGCAACTCGCCACCGACCCACCGACCACCACGCCAAGGAGACCGCGCCATGACCACGAACGCCGCTTGCGAATCCACCGAGCCCATCCTGCGCCGCCACGACAGCGACGGCGTCGCCACCCTCACGCTGAATCGTCCGCAGCAGTTCAACGCTCTTTCTTTCGAGATGCTGGAGGCGCTGATCGCGGCGATCGATGAAATCGCACGCGACGAGTCGGTGCGCGTCGTGGTGCTCGCCGGTGAGGGCAAGGCCTTCTGCGCCGGCCACGACCTCAAGGAGATGCGTGGCAACCACACCCTCGAGTTTCAGCAGCGCCTGTTCCGCTTGTGCGGCAAGTTCATGATGAAGCTGACCGAGCTGCCGCAGCCCGTCATCGCCCGCGTGCACAGCATCGCCACCGCAGCGGGCTGCCAGCTGGTGTCGATGTGCGATCTCGCGGTCGCCGCCGACAGCGCGCGCTTCGCGGTGTCGGGTATCAACGTCGGCCTGTTCTGCGCCACGCCCAGCGTCGGGCTGGCGCGCAACATGGGGCGCAAGCAGGCCTTCGAGATGCTGGTCACCGGCGACTTCATCGACGCCCACGAGGCGCAGCGCCGCGGCCTAGTGAATCGCGTGGTGGCGCCTGCGGAGCTCGACGCCGAAGTCGCGAAGCTTGCCGCCGCCATCGCCGCCAAGTCGACAGCGGCGATCCGCATGGGCAAGCAGATGTTCTACAAGCAGCTTGAGATGGGCCTGGATGCAGCCTACCAGCTCGCTTCCGAAAGCATGGCCTGCAACATGATGTGCGAGGACGCCGCCGAAGGGATCGACGCCTTCATCGCCAAGCGCAAGCCGGAGTTCAAGGGGCGCTGAGCGAGCACCACCACGGGGCGGACCGACCGTGCTGATCGACTCGCACATTCATCTCGACGCGGCCGAGTTCGACGGCGATCGAGATCGACTCATCGCCCAGGCACGCCGTGCCGGCGTGCGCGGCTTCGTCGTTCCGGCGGTCGACCGCGACAGCTTCGATGCGGTGCGCGCACTCGCCGCCGCGCGCAGCGACGTCTGCCCGGCGCTCGGCATCCATCCGCTCTATGTGGCGCAGGCGCGCATGGATGACCTCGACCGGCTTGACACGCTGCTGGCGGAGGGCGCTGCGTACGCAGTCGGCGAGATCGGGCTTGATCACTTCGTGTCCGATGTCGATCCGACGCGGCAGCGGGAATTCTTCGTCGCGCAGCTCGAACTCGCCCGCCGCCACGGTCTGCCGGTGATCCTGCACGTGCGCCGTGCGGTGGAGGCGGTGCTGTGCGAGCTTCGCCGGGCGGGCGGGCGCGGCGGTATCGCCCACGCGTTCAATGGCAGCCGGCAGCAGGCCGATGCCTTCCTGGCGCGCGGTTTTCGGCTCGGCTTTGGCGGTGCGATGACCTACGAGGGTTCCACCCGCATTCGCGAGCTCGCGCGCAGCCTGCCGCTCGACGCGATCGTGCTCGAAACCGACGCGCCCGACATTCCGCCGGCCTGGGGCCGCGGCGAACGCAACCTGCCGGCCAATCTCGCACGCTACGCCGAGCTGCTGGCCGAGCTGCGCGGCATCACGGTCGACGAAGTCGTCGAGGCGACCGGCCGCAACCTCGTCGCCACGCTCGGGGGCTGGCAGCCGGGCTGAAATCAGGCAGCCGTCGCGCTTGGGTGGCAGGAACGCGCGATCAGATCCGCGATGTCGCGCTTGAGGCGCGTCACGTCGTGGTCGAACTTCTCGTAGATCATCAGGGACGCCCCGAACACATAGGCGTAGAGCAGCATGCAGCGACTCGACGCTTCGTCCATCGGCACGCCGCAGGCAAGAAACAGATCGCGTGCGCAGCGCAGGCGCACGTCATCCACTTCTGCCACGATTGCGGCGGCTTCCGCGTCGCGACGCGCCCAGTCGCGCACCGCCAGTTCGATCATCATGCCGCGCCGGCTGCGACTGGCACTGTAGACGTCGATCACATGGTAGATCTGTTCCTGCTCGCGTCCGGGCTGGGCGCGGGTCTGCTTGATGATGTCGCGAATGCGACCTTCCTTCCATTGCCCGAGCACTGCCATCAAGAGGTCGCGACGATCGGTGAAGTGCCAGTAGAAGCTTCCCTTGGTGACTTTCAGGCGCTTCGCGAGCACCTCGACGCGCAGGCCGGCGATGCCTTCTTCGGCGAGCACTTCGGTTGCTCCGGCGACCCAGGCGTCGCGGTCGAGCTGAGTACGCGGCTTTTTCGCGGTATTGTCCATACGCGTTAGTATTGACGATTCGGACACCATACGCTACCGTACGCTCCATACTTGGCCGTATGGGAAATGCTGCCCTGCAGCAGTGCGACTGGCCAAGGGCGGTGACATAATCCGGAAGTCGGGCCCGGTGGACCGGGCTGCCCATCCCTTGCAAAGAAGAGGAGCGCGTCAGAGTGAAGATTCTCGTACCCGTCAAGCGCGTGGTGGATTACAACGTCAAGGTTCGCGTCAAGGCCGATGGCAGCGGCGTGGATCTGGCCAACGTCAAGATGAGCATGAACCCGTTCGACGAGATCGCGGTGGAAGAGGCGGTGCGTCTGAAGGAAGCGGGGGTGGCGACCGAGGTGGTGGCGGTGAGCTGCGGCGTCGGTGCGTGCCAGGAGACCCTGCGCGCGGCGATGGCGATCGGTGCCGACCGCGGCATCCTGGTGGAAACGGAGGTCGAGCTGCAGCCGCTGGCGGTGGCCAAGCTGCTGAAGGCGGTGTGCGACAAGGAGCAGCCGCAGCTGGTGTTGTGCGGCAAGCAGGCGATCGACGACGACGCCAGCCAGACCGGGCAGATGCTGGCGGCGCTGGCGGGCTGGCCGCAGGCGAGCTTCGCGTCCAAGGTGGCACTCGCCGATGAGGGTACGCAAATGAGGGCGGTCGTCACGCGCGAGATCGACGGCGGCCTCGAGACCCTGTCGGTGAAGCTGCCGGCGGTGGTGACCACCGACCTGCGCCTCAACGAGCCGCGCTACGCCACCCTGCCCAACATCATGAAGGCGAAGAAGAAGCCGCTCGAGACCGTGAAGCCGGCCGAGCTGGGCGTCGATGTCGCCCCGCGTTTGAGCACGCTCAAGGTGTCCGAGCCGCCCAAGCGCAGCGCCGGCGAGCGTGTGGCCGACGTGGCCCAGCTGGTCGACAAACTCAAGAACGTTGCGAAGGTGCTCTGATCATGCCGATTCTCGTCATTGCCGAACACGACAACCAAACGATCAAGGCCTCGACGCTCAACACCGTGGCCGCGGCCACCCGGCTGGGGGGCGAGGTCCATGTGCTGGTGGCCGGCGGCGGCTGCAGTGCGGCGGCCGAAGCGGCGGCGAAGGTCGCCGGCGTGGCCAAGGTGCTGCTGTGCGATGCGCCGCACTACGAGGCGCAGACCGCCGAGAACGTGGCCGAGCTGGTCAAGGGCCTGGCCGGCGGCTACAGCCACGTGCTGGCGCCGGCGACCCCAGCCGGCAAGAACATGCTGCCGCGCGTGGCCGCGCTGCTCGACGTGGCGCAGATCAGCGACATCGTTGCGATCGAGTCCGCCGACACCTTCGTGCGCCCGATCTACGCCGGCAACGCGCTCGCCACCGTCAAGAGTGCCGACGCGATCAAGGTCATCACCGTGCGCACCACCGCGTTCGACGCCGCGGCTGCGGAAGGTAACGCGGCGCCGCTCGAGGCGGTCGCTGCCGCGGCCGATCTGGGCGTGAGCGCGCTGGTCGGGCGCGAGATCGTCAAGAGCGCGCGCCCCGAACTGGGTGCGGCCAAGATCATCGTCTCCGGCGGGCGCGGCCTGGGCAGCGGCGACGCCTACCACCAGCTCCTCGAGCCGCTCGCCGACAAGCTCGGCGCCGCGCTCGGCGCCTCGCGCGCCGCGGTCGATGCGGGCTACGTGCCCAACGACTACCAGGTCGGCCAGACCGGCAAGATCGTCGCCCCGCAGCTCTACATCGCGATCGGCATTTCGGGCGCGATCCAGCACCTGGCGGGCATGAAGGACTCCAAGGTGATCGTGGCGATCAACAAGGATCCCGAAGCGCCGATCTTCCAGGTCGCCGACTACGGCCTGGTTGGTGACCTGTTCCAGGTAGTACCGGAACTCACCGGCGCGATCTGAACTCCGCGCGCCGAGCCCGAGCGTGGACCTCCCGGTTTCGCTGCTGACGGCGGAAGGGCAGGTGGTCGTGTTCGTGCTTGCCGCGCTGGGTTTGTTCGTTGCGTTGCTCCGCGCGCCGTGGAGGCGGCTCGCGGACGGCACACAGCTCAATCTGCTGCTGGGTTTTGCAGTGGGGCTGATGCTGCTGTGGAGCATGAAGGCCGGGGTCAAGCCCGGCCTCAACCTGCATCTGCTCGGCGCAATGGCCGCCACGCTCGCGCTCGGTCCCTGGCTGGCAGTGCTTGCGCTTGCGCTCGCGCTATGTGGCATCACCCTCAATGGATCGATCGAGTGGGGTGACTGGCCGAGTAATCTGGTGTTGATGGTGCTGCTGCCGATCGCGATCGCGAGCCTTGTCCGGCATCTGGTCGAGCGTTGGCTGCCGGCCCATTTCTTCGTTTTTGTTTTTGTCACCAGCTTCGCTGGTTCCGCACTGACCGTGATTGCACAGGGCCTGGCTGTTTCGTCCGTGCTGGCGTTGTCAGGCGCCTACTCCGCAGATTTTCTGTGGAGCGAATACCTGCCGTTTTTTCTGCTGCTCGGTTTTTCCGAGGCGTGGATCAGCGGTGCGGTCATCACGCTGATGGTGGTGTATCGGCCCGGCTGGGTTGCCGCATTCGACGATCGCCGCTATCTGCTCGACAAGTAAGGCTGTTCAACCTTTTCAGGAGCGCCCAAATCCATGAGTCAATACAACGCCCCTTTGCGCGACATGCAGTTCGTCATGCGCGAGCTCGCTGGCCTCGATGAAGTCATGCAACTGCCCGGCAACGAAGAGGTGTCCGCCGACCTGGTCGATGCGATCCTCGACGAGGCCGACAAGTTCGCCAGCGGTGTGCTCGCCCCGCTGAACTGGGCCGGCGATCAGGAAGGTGCCAAGTGGAACGATGGAGCGGTCGCCACTGCGCCCGGCTGGAAGGATGCTTACAAGCAGTTCACCGAGTCGGGTTGGACCGCGCTGCCCTGCGATCCCGAGTACGGCGGCCAGGGCCTGCCCAAGCTGCTCGCCACCGCGGTCATGGAAATGTGGAAGTCGGCCAACATGGCCTTCTCCCTGTGTCCGATGCTGACCAGCGGCGCGATCGAGGCGCTGATGTTGCGCGGCACCGACGAGCAGAAGCACATGTACCTGCCGAAGATGGTGGCGGGCGAGTGGACCGGCACCATGAACTTGACCGAGCCCAACGCCGGCTCCGACCTTGCCGCGGTGCGCACCAAGGCCGAGCCGCAGGGTGACGGCACCTACAAGATCTTCGGCCAGAAGATCTTCATCACCTACGGCGAGCACGACCTCACCGACAACATCATCCACCTCGTGCTGGCCCGCCTGCCGGATGCGCCTGAGGGCGTGAAGGGCATTTCGTTGTTCGTCGTGCCCAAGTTCATGGTCAACGCCGACGGCAGCCTAGGCGCGCGCAACGACGTGCACTGCGTGTCGATCGAACACAAGCTCGGCATCCACGCCAGCCCCACCGCCGTGCTCGCCTTCGGCGATAAGGGCGGCGCGATCGGCACCCTGGTCGGCGAGCCGAACCGCGGCCTCGAGTACATGTTCATCATGATGAACGAGGCCCGCTTCGCGGTTGGCATGGAAGGCCTGGCGCTTTCCGAGCGTTCCTACCAGCACGCGCTCCAGTACGCCAAGGACCGCATCCAGGGCACCGACGCTGGTGTGCGCGGCGGTCCGAAGGTCAACATCCTGCATCACGCCGACGTGCGCCGCCTGCTCATGAACATGAAGAGCAAGACCGAGGCGATGCGCGCGCTCGCCTATGTCGTCGGTGCTGCCTTCGACAAGGCGCACAACCATGCCGATGAGACGGTACGCGCGCAGAACCAGGCCTTCGTCGACCTGATGATCCCGGTGGTCAAGGGCTGGTGCACCGAGAACTCGATCGACGTTACCTCCGACGGTGTGCAGGTGCATGGCGGCATGGGCTTCATCGAGGAGACGGGCGCAGCGCAGCACTTCCGCGATGCACGCATCACCACGATCTACGAGGGTACGACCGCCATCCAGGCCAACGATCTGATCGGCCGCAAGATCGCCCGCGAGAATGGCGCCACCGTCGCCATGGTGGTGAAGATGATGCGCACGGTCGAGGCCGAACTCGGCGGCGTGCAGGACGAGTCCTTCGCAGCCATCGCGCGTTCGCTCGGCAAGGGCATCGCGGCCGTCGAAGAGGCCGTGGCCTACATCCTCGCCACCTACTCGAAGGACATCAAGGCAGCCTCGGTCGGCTCGGTGCCCTTCCTGAAGCTGCTCGGCATCGTCACCGGCGGCTGGCAGCTGGCGCGCGCCGCGCTGGTCGCCAAGCGCAAGCTCGAGGCGGGCGAGGGCGAAGCCGGCTTCTACAAGGCCAAGATCGTCACCGCGCGCTTCTACGCCGATCACGTGCTTGCGCAGGCCGGCGGGCTGGCCTACACCGTCGTCAATGGTGCGCCGGGCGCGCTCGAACTGAGCGAAGAGCTGTTCTGATCTGCCATCGCGCCGGTGCTTCGGCACTGGCGCGGCTCAATACAAAAAAACCGCTGCGAGGCAAATGCCCGCAGCGGGTTTTTTGTGGGTTCGGTCCAGCAGCTCCCGCCGGTTTAAATGTAGGAGCGCCGGAAGGCGCGAATGCGGCGTCTGTTTCTTCGGCTGGGCGTCGCTTGCGCCACGGCCCTGTTCGCGGCTTCCGCCGCTCCTACAGGGGCGAGCGCCGGTTTTGATGCAGGAGCGCCGGAAGGCGCGAACGCGGGAGGGCTTACTCGACCTTGGCCTTCTCGCGCAGTTCGAGCACGTGGCGCTCGACCTTCTGCTGCTGCAGACGCTGCTGCAGTTGCGGCTTGACCTCGTCGAACGCAGGCGCCTGCACGTCGCGCACGTCGTCGAGCTGGATGACGTGGTAGCCGAAGTCGCTCTTGACCGGCGTCGCGGTGTACTTGCCTTTCTCGAGCTGTACCATCGCCTCGGAGAACGGCTTCACGTACATGCCCGGGTTGCTCCAGCCGAGTTCGCCGCCGCGTTCCTTGGAGCCGGGATCGCGGGATTCCTTGGCGACTTCCTCGAACGCGGTGCCACCCTGCAGACGGGCGATGATCGCCTTGGCCTGCTCTTCGGTCTCGACCAGCACGTGGCGCGGCTTGTATTCCTTGTCGCCCATGCGTCCCTTGATCGCGTCGTACTCGCTCTTGAGATCGGCATCGCTGACCGGATTGGCGCGCACGTATTCCTGCAGGTAGGCGCGGATCAGGATCGCCTGGCGAGCCATTTCCATCTGCGCCTTCACGTCGGCCTTCTTGTCCAGGCCCTTCTTGCCGGCCTCCTGACTGAGGACCTCGCGGCGGATGAGTTCCTCGCGCACCGCGTTGCGCAGCTGATCGCTCTCGGGCGTACCTTGCGCGCGCTGCTCGTTGAGCATCGCTTCGGCACGCTCGCCGGGGATGGTGACCCCGTTGACCTTGGCGACCGGACCGGCAGCGAGGGCGGGAAGGGCGAGAAAGCCGGCCAGCAGGGTGATGGCCAGTCGGCTCGGGAAATGTTTCATGGAGATTCCTTCAATGTCCTTGTGATTCGGCCTCGGTGGCCGTGAGCGCGCGGATGGCGAGCGCATGGATGTCGTGCTTCATCATGTCGCCGACCGCGTCATAGATCATACGCTGTCGGCGCACTCTGCTGCAGCCCTCGAAGGCTGCCGACACGATGTAAACCCGGTAATGTCCGCCACCGCTGCGGGCGCCGGCGTGACCGGCGTGGAGTGCGCTGTCGTCGCCGATCTCGAGGGCGGTCGGCGCAAAGCGGGCCGAGAGCAGGGCACCGATCCGTTCTACCGTCGCTGCGCTCATGGCAGCGTTTTCCGGAACGGGCGCACCGTGGTGCGCACGAACACCCCCTGGCGTACGTAGGGGTCGTCACGCAGCCAGGCCTCGGCGCCTTCGAGCGAGTCGAACTCGGCGACGATCAGACTGCCAGCGAAGCCGGCCGGGCCGGGGTCGGGGGAGTCGATCGCCGGCATCGGACCGGCGAGCAGCAGGCGACCCTCGTCGCGCAGCACTTCGAGGCGGGCTACATGTTGCGGGCGCACGGCCATCCGCGTTTCCAGTGCGCCGGGGGCGTCTTCACCGATCAAGGCATAAAACATCAGTTGTTTTCCTCTTCCATGTGGCGGGACAGATAGAAGCCCTGCGCGAGCACGAAGGCCAGCATCAGCCCCATGCCGCCGAACATCTTGAAGTTGACCCAGGTCTCTTCGCTGAAGCTGTAGGCGACCCACAGATTGAGCACGCCCATGCCGATGAAGAAGCCGGCCCAGGCGAGGTTCAGCCGGCTCCACACCGGGTCGGGCAGTTTGACCTGGGCTTCGAGCATCGCGCGGATCAGGTTGCGACCGAGCAGTGAGGCCGAGCCGAGCAACACCGTGCCGAACATCCAGTACAACACGGTCGGCTTCCATTTGATGAAGGTGGGGTCGTGGAAGAACAGCGTCGCGCCGCCGAACACGACGATGATCGCCAGGCTGATCCACAGCATGGTGTCGACCTTGCGGTGCTTGACCCACACCAGCGCAATCTGCAGGAAGGTGGCGAGGATGGCGACGAGGGTCGCGACCAGGATCGGTGCCTGCGACAGTGCGATGCCATCACCGAGCCAGCCGGCAACGAAGGCGTGCGAGGCCTCGGGGTTGGCGCCGCCGATCTTGTAGGCGGCAAAGAAGAGGATGACCGGCAGGAGGTCGAAGAGAAATTTCATGATCTGGGCGTTTCGCCGGTTGCGGGACGGCGCATTCTATCGTGTTCATTGCCATCTCCCGCCAGGGGCAGGCACAGCGCGGCGCGCAGGCCACCGCCCGCACGCGGCAGGAGCTCGAGGCGACCATGGTGAGCCCGCATCACACGCTCCACGATCGCCAGGCCGAGGCCGGCGCCCTTGGTGTTGCCGCGTGCCTTGTCGAGACGGGTAAAGGGTTGGCGCATGCGTTCGATCTCGGACTCGGGGATGCCCGGTCCGTGATCGGCGACCTCGATGCGCGCCAGCCCCTCCGCGCTGGAGACCGCGACCTCGAGCGCTTCGTTCCCGCCTGCGTAGCGCAGCGCGTTGTCGATCAGGTTGGCGAGCGCACGCCGGATCGACAGCGCGCGCGCTTGCGCGAACAGGCTTTCGGGCAGATCGAGGCGGATGTCGACCCCACGCAGCCGGTAAGGCTCGGTCACCTCGCGCACCAGCGTGACGAGGTCGATCGCGGCGGTCGGCTCCTGCGCGTCGCCGCGCCCGAAATCGAGGAACTGGCCGATGATGCGGTCCATCTCGTCGATGTCGGCGACCATCGCCGCGACCTCGCCATCGGGGGCGCCCGACATCTCGATGCCGAGGCGCAGGCGTGCCAGCGGGGTGCGCAGATCGTGCGAGACGCCGGCCAGGATCAAGGCGCGGTCTTGGTCCATGCGGGCGAGGTTGCCCGCCATTTGGTTGAAGGCGCGGGCGACCAGCGCGATCTCCTGCGGGCCGCTCTCCGGCTGCGCCGGCGGCTTCTCCCCGCTACCCACGATGCGTGCCGCACGTGCGAGCTGGCGCAGCGGCGCGCTGACCCGGGCGACGATCAGGAATGCGCCGAGCAGTGCGGCGAGCAGGGCGCCACCGCCCCAGCCGAGCCAGCCGAAATCGTCCGGATTCTCGATCCGCTCCGGCGGCAGCATCACCCAGTACTCGTCGTGAGCGTCGTCGGGGTCGAGGCGGAAGCTGACCCAGAAACCGTCGAGCGTCTTCCAGCGCGAGGCAAAGCGGGTGTGCTCGCCGAGCTGCCGGCGCACGTCGCTGGTGAGTAGGCGCAACGGCCGCGTGTCGGCGAGCGGCATCAGCTCATCGGTGGTCTCGGCGGGGTAGATGCGGATGCCTTCGAGTGCGGCGAGATCGATCAGCAGATCCATGCGGCGGTCGAAATCCGCATTGGTGAGTGCGGTCCGCGTGAGGTTGACCACCGACACCACCATCTGCGCAACATCGCGCGCACGTGCGGGCTCCTGGAAATACCGGAAGATCTGCACCCAGGCACCGAGCGCGACGATGAGCAGCAGCGCCACGAGCAGGAAAGTCTGCCACAGAAGCGTGCTCGGCAGCCAGCGACCGCGCGCCCGCGCCGATGCAGGCGCAGCCTGCGCTGATTGCACCATCGTGCGCGTCAGTCCTGGTCGGCGTCGGGGGCGTCAGCGTTGTCGCCCGCCGCGCCGGCGGCTTTTTGCTCGTCGGGCACGAATACGTAGCCGAAGCCCCACACCGTCTGGATGTAGCGCGGCTTGGCCGGATCATCCTCGACCAGCTTGCGCAGGCGCGACACCTGAACGTCGATCGCGCGATCGAACACGCCGTACTCGCGGCCCCGTGCGAGCTCCATCAGCTTGTCGCGGGACAGGGGCTGGCGGGGGTGGGTGAGCAGCACCTTGAGCAACGAGAACTCGCCGGTGGTGAGCTGGATCTCCTCGCCCTCGCGCACCAGCGCCCGTGTGCCGAGGTTGACCTTGACGCGGCCGAAGCTGACGACCTCGTCATCCTGTGCGGGGGCCCCGGGCAGGCTGTGGGGCTGACGGCGCATCACCGCCTGGATGCGCGCCACCAGCTCGCGCGGGTTGAAGGGCTTGGCGACATAGTCGTCGGCGCCCATCTCGAGGCCGACGATGCGGTCGACGTCGTCACCCTTGGCGGTCAGCATGATGATCGGGATCTGGTTCTCGGCGGCACGCAACCTGCGACAGATCGCCAGCCCGTCCTCGCCGGGCAGCATCAGGTCGAGCACGATGAGGTCGTAGTACTCACGATGCAGGGCGCGGTCCATCATCGGCGCGTCGCCGACCGCCTTCACCGAGAAGCCCTGTTCCTGCAGGTAGCGAGACAGCAATTCGCGCAGGCGCGCGTCGTCGTCGACCACGAGGATGCGATAGCGGTTTTTCTGGTTCATGCGCTGAATGCTAGCGTGACTTCGCGGCCCGTGCCAGTCTCCACAGGCGAGCTTCGGGGGCGTCGCCGGTAACCCTTCGTAAGCAGTGTCCGCCCCGCAATATCGACTTACAAAGCGCACGCCGCGCGGGCGCTGCAGGCTTCCGGGCCGGACCGGATTGCCGTAAGGTTCGCTCATCGCTTCGTTTGCAGTTCGGGCGCTGCTTGGCGGTCGTTCGGCGCTGCCGCCTGTCGTCCATGAACC
>JAKLLJ010000060.1 GCA_023150215.1 Thauera sp.
CACCACCAGGTCGGTCCCGGAGAGGGTCTGCGCGAAGCTGGCGCGGGCGTCGTTGCGCAAGCGCTCGACGCCGAGCAGCAGCGCCACCGACAGCGCCACCGCGACCACGGTGAGCGCCACCGACAGGCGCCGGTTGGCGATGCTGCGCAGCGACAGCGCGAAGACCGGGCTCATCGGCCGCCCTCCCCTGCGTTGCCGGCGCGATTGAGCGTGGCGAGGTCGAGCACGCGGTCGAAATGCGCCGCCAGGCGCTGGTCGTGGCTGACGAAAAGCAGCGCTGATCCGGTGGCCGCGCATTCCTCCAGCAACAGGTCGATGAAGGCCTGCTGGCGGTCGGCGTCGAGTGCGGAGGTGGGCTCGTCGGCCACCACCAGGCCGGGACGGCCGATCAGCGCACGCGCGGCGGCGACGCGCTGCTGCTGACCGACCGAGAGTTGTGCGGCGGGGCGTGCGAACAGCGCCGACGCGAGGTCGAGACGGGACGCCTGGCGTGCGACTTCGGCGGCCGGCGTGCCGCCAGCGGCCGCGATGCGCACGCGCCGCTGCGGCGAAAAGCGACAGGCGAGCAGGATGTTGTCGCGCGCCGACAGCCAGGGCAGCAGGTTGAAGAGCTGAAACACGAAGCCGACGTGGTCGGCACGAAAGCGGTCGCGCGCGCCCGCCGACAGTGCGCCGAGTGCCTGCCCGGCGACCTCGACCGTCCCCGACTGCGGCAGCGCCACGCCACCCACCAGCGACAGCAGCGTGGTCTTGCCGCTGCCGCTGGGCCCGCGCAGGAAGACGCGCTCGCCGGCGCCGATCGTCAGCGCGTCGATGACGAGGCAGTCGGCGACCGCGCCCGGCCAGCGGTAGCGCAGCCCGCAGAGTCGCACGGCCGGCGCGGTCCCGGCGGAGATGGCGCCAGGTCCGGGAGCAGGCGTCGTCGTGGCCCGCGTGGTGGTCGACGTCGTTCTTGCTGCGGTTGTCGGTGTTGCCGTCGCTGCGGTCGCGTGCGCCGATTGCGGCATTTCGACGCTCACAGCGCGAATGCGAACGCGCGCGGGGTCAGCACCGCGGCACCCTGGCCACGCGCCGTCACGTGCTCGACACGCAGTTTGCGCAGGCGCGGGAATTGTCTGAACGCCCCCACCTCCAGCCGCTCGAGGGCCTGCGGCTGCGCGCATGTAAAGCGCCAGGTGGCGACGACGTCCCCGTGATCCCCCCCGACGGGCGGGGCATGCGTGTGCCCGGCGTGGGCGGACGCAGGCGCCGGGGTGGGACGTGAAGCCGTCGCGGCGGTGCCCAGCGGCCACGGCGACTCGATGTCGGTGTCGCCGAGGCGGCACCCGGCTGCGGCTGGCAGCACGAACATCGCCCCTGCGTCGCGCAGACGGCGCCCCGCCTCGACGAGCGCGGCGCGCTGGACGTCGTTGGCTGGGGCGTGCTCGAAGCCGACCAGGTTGTCGAGCGGCGAGCTCAGCTCGACGACCAACTCCGGGCCCTCCAGCACCACCGCGAGTTCGGCCACGCCGTGCTCGTGCGCACCATGCGCCGCCTGCGCGCAAACACCCGACGACAGCCCAAGGGCGATGAAAAAGGCAAGCAGGATCAGGGGAAGGCGAAGGTTGGCGTGCATGATTTGTGGAGGCGTGGAGTGCGGGGTTCGACGGGGATTGGAGTGCATGCTTCGACGAGGCATTGAAAAGTGGATCAGCGTCGCGGTACGACGCGGGGATGCGAACACGCAACCTTCGTCCCGGTAGGAGCGCCGGAAGGCGCGAACCGGCCGCCGCAACCGGCGATGGCCGCCGGTGAGTGCGGGACCGCCGGGTTCGCGGCTGCCGCCGCTCCTACGGCGCAACCAAGCCAGCACCGCCGTCTCCTGTAGGAGCGCCGGAAGGCGCGAACCGGCCGCCGGTGGGGGCTGGAGCGCCGCGCGCCATGCCACCACCGTGCACATCTAATGCTACAATGTTGCATCAAATCTCCGTCTCCCGCCAGCCTGCGTTATGCCGGCCAGCACAGCACAAGCCCAGACATGCCCCTCCATGCTCCCGCCGCCACGACCGCCGCGTCTGCCCGCGAACTGATCGCCGCACAGGGTGGCCGGGTCACGCGCACGCGGGTCGCGGTCATCGAAGCCCTGCAGCGCTCGGCGCACCCGCTGTCGCACGACGAGCTGGGCGCCGTGCTCGACGGCGCCGACATCGCCCACGATCGGGTCACTCTTTACCGCGCACTCGACTGGCTGGTCGAGCAGGGCATCGCACAGCGCATTGCCGGCGGCGAGCGCGCCTGGCGCTTCGAGATCCGTCGCGGTGACGATCACCGCCACGCCCATTTCCACTGCGAGCGCTGCGGCCAGATCGTGTGCCTGGAGGACGTTCCGACCGCATCGGCCCCCCACCTGCCCGCCGGCTTCGAACTGGAGCGCGCCGAACTCGTGCTGCACGGCGCCTGCGCCGATTGCGGCCGCGCCGCTGCGAAGGGGAGCGCGCGATGAAGCCCGCCGCCGCGACCTCTTACCGGCCGCACGGCGATCGCACGCCTCACCCGCGGCAGGACGGCCTCGGGAACGCACCGAGCGCAGGGTCGTCCGGCACCGTGCCGACGGCGTTGGACCGCCCGCCGCCGCCCGCCGCCGCGCGCACGGACGCGGACGGCGCACCGATGCGCCTCGTGCCCGCGCGTAGCCTGCTCGGCGCCGGTCTCCCTGCCCGCCTGGCGCTGGTCGCGCTCGCGCTCGCGCTGCTGTGGCTGACCGTGTCGTGGGCGCTGCGCTGACATGAACGACGCCGTCCTGCCCATGATCCACCTCGACAACCTCACGCTGGGCTACGACCGCCACCCGGCGGTGCACCACCTGTCGGCCGAGATCCCCGCCGGCGCGCTGGTGGCGGTGGTCGGCCCCAACGGCGCGGGCAAGTCCACGCTGCTCAAGGGCCTTGCCGGCGAGTTGCGTCCGATCGGCGGGCGCATCGTGCTGTCCGGACTGCCCCCGAGCGGGCTGGCCTACCTGCCGCAGCGCGGCGAGATCGACCACAGCTTCCCGGTGTCGGTGTTCGACGTGGTGGCGATGGGCCTGTGGCACGAGATCGGCGCCTTCGGCGGCCTGTCGCGCGACCAGCGTGCCCGCGTGCGCGCGGCGCTCGATGCGGTGGGCATGGCGGGATTCGAGTCGCGCCCGATCGGCTCGCTGTCGGGCGGGCAGCTGCAGCGCGCACGCTTCGCCCGCCTGATGCTGCAGGATGCGCCGCTGATCCTGCTCGACGAGCCCTTTGCCGCGATCGACAGCCGCACGGTGGAAGACCTGATACGCCTGATCCTGGCCTGGCACGCCGAGGGCCGCACCATTCTCACCGTGGTGCACGACCTCGACCAGGTGCGCCGCCACTTCCCGACCGCGCTGCTGCTATCGCGCGAACCGGTCGCCTTCGGCCCCACCGTCGAGGTGCTGACGCCCGAACGCCTGGCGCGCGCGCGCAAGCTGTCCGAAGCCTTCGACGAGCACGCCCCCGAATGCCACATCGAAGCGCTGCCGGCCGTGGAGATCGCCGCCGCAGCCGCGCTGCATGCGCACGCGCATGGTGATGGGCGCACCGTGGCGCCGCCCCTCCACGCAGGCGCCGACGCCCATGGCCACCCGCGCCCCCGCCGGGGCCACCTCCAACACTGATCCGCGGCCTGACGCACGCTGCCACTCACCCTGCCCCACGTGACCGACTTCCTGATCTCTCCCTTCACCGAATTCGCCTTCATGCGCCGCGCCCTCGCCGGCTGCCTGGCGCTGGCGCTCGGCGCCACGCCGGTGGGGGTGTTCCTGCTGCTGCGCCGCATGAGCCTGATGGGCGATGCGATGAGTCACGCCATCCTGCCGGGCGCCGCGCTCGGCTACCTCGCCTTCGGGCTGTCGCTTGGGGCGATGACGGTGGGCGGCATCGTCGCCGGCCTGGTGGTGGTGTTCGCCGCCGGCCTGGTGACGCGCGCCTCGGTGCTCAAGGAAGACGCCAGCCTCGCCGCCTTCTACCTGGTGTCGCTCGCCGCCGGGGTGATGATCGTGTCGCTGCGTGGGCGCAACCTCGACCTGCTGCACGTGCTGTTCGGCTCGGTGCTGGCGCTCGACGACGCCTCGCTGCTGCTGATCGCGAGCATCGCCAGCGTGACCCTGGTGTGCCTCGCAGTGCTGTTCCGCGCGCTCGTGATGGAGTGCTTCGACCCTGCCTTCCTGCGCGGCGTGAGCCGCTGGTCGCCGGTGGCGCACTACGGCTTCCTGATGCTGGTGGTGATCAACCTGGTGAGCGGCTTTCATGCCCTGGGCACGCTGATGGCGGTGGGCATCATGATCCTGCCTTCGGCCGCCGCCCGCCTGTGGGCAAAGGGGCTGCCGATGCTGCTGCTGCTCGCGGTGCTGTTCGCCTTCGGCAGCGGCGCGGCGGGGCTGTTGCTGTCCTTCCACGCCGACGTGCCGGCCGGCCCGGCGATCGTGCTGGTGTGCGGTGTGGTGTATTTCGTCTCGCTGCTGGCCGCGCCGGGCGGGGTGCTCGCCGGGCGGCTCCCGGTGCGGCGGCACCTGGAGTCGTGAGCCGCGATGCCGCCCGACGCCCCTCCTGTAGGAGCGCCGGAAGGCGCGAACAAGGCGCGAACAAGGCGATCGGCAAGCGACGGGCCTGGCGGCGAGCTCCGGTGTGTTCGCGCCTTCCGGCGCTCCTACAGAACCACCGCGGCCGAATCGGTAGGAGCGGCGGCAGCCGCGAACCGGGCCGCGCAGCAAGCGACGCAGGTGACGACGACCGATGCCGCGTTCGCGCCTTCCGGCGCTCCTGCAGCAGCGGCCGATGATGGGGCGCGATACGGCCGGGAAACGGCCGATGGCGGGTTGCCGTACGGCCGGGAAGCGGCTGATGACGGGGCGCGGTGCGGCCGGGAAGCGGTCGATGACGGGGCGCGACGTGGCCGTGCGGCGTGAATGCAGTTTGTCTTTTTCTTCAACCTGGATCCGACGACGATGAATCCTTCCTCCTTCCGTTTGCAGCGCCTGCGCCTCGTCGCGGCCTGCGCTGCGCTGCTGGTGGGTACCAGCGCTCACGCGCAGGTGCTCGAAGTGGCGACCAGTTTCAGTATCCTCGGTGACCTCGTGACCCAGGTCGGCGGCGAGCGCGTCAAGGTGCGCACCCTGGTCGGCCCCGACGAGGATGCGCATGCCTTCCAGCCGCGCCCTTCGGACGCGCGCGAGATCGGCAAGGCGGCGCTGGTGGTGGTCAATGGCCTCGGCTTCGACGACTGGATGGCGCGGCTGGCGCGCGCAGGCGGCTTCAAGGGCACCATGGTGGTCGCGAGCGAGGGCATTTCGACGCTGGCGATGGCACGCGACGACGACCACGGGCACGACCACGGCCATGCTCGCGGCAAGGCCGGGGACGCGGGCAAGGCAGTCGACCCGCATGCGTGGCAGGACGTGACGAACGTGCGCCGCTACGTCGCCAACATCACCGCCGCGCTCGCCAAGGCCGACCCCGAGGGTGCCGGCATCTACCAGGCCAACGCCGAGCGCTACGACGGCGAGCTGAAGGCGCTCGATGCCGGAATCCGTGCCGCCTTCGCCGCACTGCCGAGCGAACGGCGCAAGGTGGTGAGCTCGCACGACGCCTTCGGCTATTTCGGCCGCGCCTACGACATCCGCTTCCTGTCCCCGGTCGGGGTGGCGAACAACGCCGAGCCGACCGCGCAGGGCGTCGCGCGCCTGATCCGCCAGTTGAAGGCAGAAAAGGTGCCGGCTGTGTTCATCGAGAACGTCGCCGATCCGCGCCTGATCGAGCGCATCCGCAGCGAAAGCGGCGCGCAGATCGGCGGTACGCTGTATTCGGACGCGCTCTCGAAGGCGAACGGCGCGGCGCCCACCTACGTGCAGATGATGCGCACCAACCTGTCGACCTTGACGACGGCGCTCACGGCATCGGCGCGCTGAACCCACGCCGTTGCCCGCCTGCACGGCCCGGGCATCGAACCGCAGCGTTCGCGGCTGCCGCCGCTCCTACATGAACCCGCGCGCTTCCCGTCTCTTGTAGGAGCGCCGGCAGGCGCGAACGCGGCGTGCGGGCGGCGTGGTGACGTTCGGCGGCTCGAGCTCGCCAGCATCGCCCCGGCGCCGACGAAGAGACCGCCGAAGAGGCGGTTCTGCAGGCGCAGCAGGCGCGGGTTGCGCAGCAGGGGGCGGCAACGCGTGGCGAGCAGCGCGTAGCAGGACATCACCATCATGTCGACCGCCACCATGGTCGCGCCGATGATCGCGAACTGCGGCCACTGCGGGCGGTCGGGCACGATGAACTGCGGCACCAGCGCGGCGGCGAGAAAGGCGAGCCACATCGTCCAGCTCATGGGAATCTCCGGCAAATGCGTTCAGCGAGTTCGTTCATGGGCGTCGTTCAGGCGAAGATGCTGTGCAGCATCTTGGCGCACAGCACGACCAGCATCCCGGCGAACACCTTCTTCAGCGTCGCCACCGGCAAGCGGTGGGCGAGCTTCGCGCCGAGGGGAGCGAAGAAGGTGCTGACCACGGAGACCAGCACCAGCGCCGGCAGGTATACATAGCCGAAGGTGAGCGCCGGCATGTCGGGCGCGCCCCAGCCGTTGACGAGATAGCCCACGGTGCCGGCGAGCGCGATCGGCAGTCCGATCGCCGCGGAGGTGCCGATCGCGTTCTGCATCTTGACGTTGCACCAGGTCATGAAGGGCACCGACAGCGAGCCGCCGCCGATCGCGACCAGCGCCGAGACGCCGCCGATGCCCAGTCCGGCTGCGCTCATGCCAAGCACCCCGGGCAGCTCGCGCGAGGGCTTGGGCTTGATGTTGAGCAGCATCTGGATGGACACGTAGGCCATGAAGACCGCGAAGAAGATCGCCAGCGGCACGGTCGACACGCGTGCGGCGACGAAGGTGGCGGCGAAGGTGCCGACCAGGATGCCCGGGGTGATCAGGCGCACGATGTCCCAGCGCACCGCGCCGTGGGCATGGTGGGCGCGCAGGCTGGACACCGAAGTGAGCACGATCGCCGCCATCGAGGTGCCGAGCGCCATGTGCACCACCTGCGCCTGCGGGAAGCCCTGGGCGATGAAGAAGGTGGTCAGCATCGGCACCATGATGCCGCCACCGCCCACGCCGAGCAGTCCGGCAAAAAACCCCACCGCGGCGCCCAGCACCGGGTAGGCGAGCCACCAGAGATCGAAAGTCATCGCATTCTCGCTGTCGTTCGCGCGCGCCACATGCTGCGGCGCAGAAAGAGCGGCACTATCGGGCATGGACGGCGTGACGCGCAAGCGCCGCACCGCACCGCCGTACCTACCCACCGCCGCACTGGCGCCTGTAGGAGCGGCGGCAGCCGCGAACGTCGGCTCCCCCGCACGCGACGCGCAGGTGGGCCTCCATCGCCGTGTTCGCGCCTTCCGGCGCTCCTACGGGAACCGTGCGCGTCCGACGCCTTGTAGGAGCGGCGGAAGCCGCGAACCGGGCCGCCGGGCCCTTGACGCGGCTGACGGAGACGAGCGCCGTGTTCGCGCCTGCCGGCGCTCCTACAGGAGCAGCGGAAGGCGCGAACCTCGGCTCCTGCACAAACCTTTGCGGGTCCATGGCATGGCGAATCGGGCCGGGCTGTTACCATTTCGCCATGGCTACCCCTCCCCCGGCCCCGGCGGCGGCGAACGGCGCCGCCGCGCCTGCGCCGCTGCGCCACTATCTTTACGCCTCGCTCGCGGTCGGCGCGGTCGCGCTGCTCGGCGCGCCGTTGCTCGGCCAGTTCGATCTCGCCAACATCGCGATGCTGTTCCCGCTCGCAGTGCTGTTCGCCGCGATCCGGCTCGGACGCGGGCCGGCGGTGTTGGCCGCCTTCCTGTCGGTGGCGCTGTTCGACTTCTTCTTCGTGCATCCACACTTCACGTTGGCGGTGTCGGACCTGCAGTACCTGCTGACCTTCGCGGTGCTGCTCGCGGTCGCGCTGACCACCGCCGAGCTGGTCGCGCGCCTGCGCCGCGAGCGCGACAGCGCCGAGGCACGCGCCGAGGAGACGGCAGAAGCCCGCCTGGCGGTGGAGTCGGAACGCCTGCGCAACACCCTGCTCGCCTCGCTGTCGCACGACCTGCGCACGCCGCTCACCGCGCTCGCCGGGCTGGCCGAATCCTTGCCCTTGGCCGGACCGCCGCTGCCGCCGGCACAGGCCGAGCTGGCCGAGGCGATCCGCGCGGAGGCGCTGCGCACCCATGCGCTCGCGCGCGACCTGCTCGACCTCGCCCGCCTGCAGTCCGAAACCCCGCGCCTGGCGCTCGACTGGCTGACCGTGGACGAACTCGTCGGCAGCGCGCTGCAGGCGCGCGCTCATGCGCTGCGCGAGCACGTGCTCACCCTGGCGCTGCCGGCCGACCTGCCCCTGCTGCACGCAGACGCGGCCCTCATGGAGCGGGTGATGTGCAACCTGATCGACAACGCCATCGCCCACACCCCGGCCGGCGGGCGCATCACGCTCAGTGCGCGGACAGGGGCGGCGAACGCACCCGCCGAGGATGACGCACCGTCGCCGTGCTCAGCCGCGCCGCAGCCCCCCGGTCCTGCCCACGACCGGCCTGGCCGGTGCGGATTCGAAGGGCGGGGGGCGGACGAAGGCACAGCATTGCCCGCCGGGTCGATATCGATCAGCGTCTGCGACGACGGCTGCGGCCTGCCACCCGGGCGCGAACAGGCGATCTTCGAGCGCTTCGTGCGCGCACCGCACCCTCACCCGCCGTCCGCTGGCACCACCGTGACCGGCGACGGCGGCACCGGCCTGGGGCTGGCGATCGTGCGCGCGATCGTGGAAGCACACGGCGGCTCGGTGGCGGCGCGCAACCGTGCCGGCGGCGGCGCCTGCTTCACGCTGTGCCTGCCGCTGCCGCCGCAGCCCGAACTGCCGCCACCCGAGGGCGGCGAAACGGAGCACGGGCGATGAAGAGCGCGCACGCCCCCGCCCCCGTCGTGCTGCTGCTCGAGGACGATGCCGGCATCCGCCGCTTCGTGCGCGCGGCGCTCGAATCCGAAGGCTGCAGCGTGTGCGAAGCCGCCGCGCTCGAGCGCGGTCGCATCGAGCTCGCCAGCCGCCGCCCCGACCTGCTGGTGCTCGATCTCGGCCTGCCCGACGGCGACGGCATGGAACTGCTCGTCGAGTTGCGAACCTGGAGCGGGATGCCGGTGCTAGTGCTGTCGGCGCGCAGCGACGAGGCCGACAAGGTGGCCGCGCTCGACGCCGGCGCCGATGACTACCTCGCCAAGCCCTTCGGCGTCGGCGAACTGCTCGCCCGCGTGCGTGCGCTGTTGCGGCGGGCGATGCGCCCGCCGCAGGCGACGGCGCGGACGGCGTTTGGCGACATCGAGGTCGATCTCGAGCAGCGCACGGTGACGCGCGCCGGCGCAGCGGTGCATCTGACCCCGATCGAATACCGCCTGCTCGGCCTGCTGGTGGCCGCCGCCGGCCGCGTTGTGACGCAGCGCCAGCTGCTCGCCGGCGCGTGGGGGCCGAACCACGTCGAGCACGCGCACTACCTGCGCGTGTACATGGCCGGGCTGCGCCGCAAGCTCGAGCCCGACCCGCGCCTGCCCGCCCACATCCTGACCGAGCCCGGGGTGGGCTACCGGCTGGTGGCGGAACCGCTCAGCGGCGCCAGAACGCAGGCATCAGCACCACCAGCAGGGTGAAGATCTCGAGCCGGCCGAGGATCATCGCGAAACTCAGCACCCAGGTCTGGAAATCGTCCAGGCCCTGGTAGTTGCCCGCCGGCCCCACCGCGGCAAGGCCCGGGCCGGCGTTGTTGAGGCAGGCGACCACGCCCGAGAACGCGGTGATCAGCTCCATGCCGGAGGCCGCCAGGATCAGAGTGAGACTGACGATGCTGACCATGTACATGAAACTGAACGCGAGCACCGCGTGCAGCACGTTGTCGGAGACGCGCTGGCTGCCCAGACGCAGCGGCACCACCGCGCTCGGGTGCAGCGAGCGCACGATCTCGCGGTGCACCTGCTTGTACAGGATGATCGCGCGCATCATCTTGATGCCACCGCCAGTGGAGCCGGAGCAGGCGGCGAAGCTGCTCAGGAACAGGATCCAGACCTGCGCGAACATCGGCCACAGGGTGTAGTCGTAGGTCGCCAGACCCAGCGAGGTAGCGAGCGAGACCGCGTGAAAGGAGACGTGGCGGAACGCGAGCGCGCCGTCCTGGTAGGCCCCGCCTTCGAGCAGATAGACGGTGAGGAAGACCACGGTGACCGCGAGCACGCCGAAGAACCAGCGCAGTTCGGGGTCGCGCGCATACGGGCGCGGCGTGCGGTGCACCAGGGCCAGGTAGTGGGTGGCGTAGTTGATCCCCGACAGCAGCGCGAAGGCGATCGTGACGGTCTCGATCGGCACGCTGTCGAAGGCGCCCAGGCTGGCGTCACGGGCTCGGCACGGAAGATCTGCCGGCCGCCGATGCCGAGCAGCGGCAGCACCGCCACCATCAGCACGATGACGCCCATGCCGCCCACCCAGTGCATGAAGCAACGCCACAGGTTGATCGAGATCGGCAGATTGTCCAGCCCGGTAAGCACGGTGGCACCGGTGGTGGTGAGCCCGGAGGCGGCCTCGAAGTAGGCGTCGGTGAAGGACAGCTCGGGCAGGTAGAACATCAGCGGCAGCGCACCGAACACCGGCGTGATCAGCCAGGTGGCCGCCACCAGCAGGAAGCCGTCGGAGACACGCAGGTCGCGGCGCACGCCGCGCGCACTCAGCCACATCGCCAGCCCGCTGGCGATGGTGGCGAGGATGGCGAAGTCGTAGGCCTTGGTGGCGCCGTCGTCGAGGGCGAAGGAAACCGCGAGCGGAAAGCCCATCACCAGCCCGAACAGCATCAGCATCATGCCGAGCACACCGACGACGGGGAAGTAAGCTTGCATTGCAGCAAATGCGGCTATTGCCGCAGAAGTCCGGAAACGCCGCGGATGCTAGGCCGCGGCGCGTAAAGATGGCGTTAAGAGTTTGCGGTGCAGCATGGTCGTGAGGGGCAAGTCGCGTGAGCGTAGACGCGAAGAGGGCGCGGTGATCGCTCACCGCGCCCTCTTTATTGGCCCCCCGCCTGTGCCGTTTCCGCCGGGCATCCTGAACCTAGGGTTCAGGGAGGTCGCGTTCCTTCCGCTTCAGGATCACCCGGCTAAGGGGCGTTCACACCAGCGGCATGAATGGTCGGCGACCGAGTCTCTCGACTATTGGTTCAAGGAGTCTACGACTTCAACGAACACTGCAGGGGATTGACTGGTCCTGCCTTGCAACAACGCTTCAGAAAAGCTTGTCTGGTTGTGCCAGCACACCATCGAGACGCGCTTTCATGAGACCGATTCTACGCTTCATGCCCGGCATGTCAAACCCGTTGCCACGCTGGTGTTGCAGGAACTCGTGGGCGATGTTGAGCGCGGTCATGACCGCCAGCTTTTCGCCGGATGACCCTGTTTTTGCGCCCAGTTCGCGGAACTTGTCGTCCAGATAGGCCACGGCCGCGAGCAGGTCGTCGCGCGTCTCGGGCGTGCAGGAGATGCGGTACTCCTTGCCCAGCAACATCATGTCGAGATGATCGGCGGACATCGCTTCAGGCCTCCGGCAGTTTGTCGAGCAGGCTCTCGAGGCGGTCCGCGGCGAGGCGCACCTTGTCGGAGAGTCTGCGATTCTCGCCCTCGAGCTGAACGACGCGGCTGCGCAGGGCAGCGTTGTCGTTCTTGAGGCGCCGGCTTCGAGCTGCGCAAGTTCGGTTTCCATGGCGTCGATGGTAGTGAGCGGCCGATGAAGGGTCAATCAAACACGGCGATCAGCGCTGGACCTGGGTGACGTCGCGCACCGCGCCGGTGTCGGCCGAGGTGGTGAGCGCAGCGTAGGCCTGCAGTGCCGCCGAGACCAGGCGTTCACGCTTGACCGGCTTCCACGCCGCGGGGCCGCGGGCTTCCATCGCCGCGCGCCGGCGTGCGAGCTCGGCGTCGTCGATGGCGAGGTGGATGCGACGCTTGGGGATGTCGATCTCGATCGTGTCGCCGTCCTCGACCAGCGCGATCGCGCCCCCCATTGCCGCTTCGGGCGAGGCGTGGCCGATCGACAGGCCGGAGGTGCCGCCGGAGAAGCGGCCGTCGGTGAGCAGCGCGCACTGCGCGCCGAGGCCGCGGCTCTTGAGGTAGGAGGTCGGGTACAGCATCTCCTGCATGCCGGGGCCGCCCTTGGGGCCTTCGTAGCGAATCACCACCACGTCGCCGGCCTGCACCTGTTCGCCGAGGATGGCCTCGACCGCGTCTTCCTGGCTCTCGTACACGCAGGCCTTGCCGGTGAAGGTCCAGATGGACTCGTCCACCCCGGCGGTCTTCACGATGCAGCCCTTCTCGGCGATGTTGCCGTACAGCACCGCGAGGCCGCCGTCGGCGGTGAAGGCGTGTTCCTTGTTGCGGATGATGCCTTGCTCGCGGTCGGTGTCGAGCGCCTTCCAGCGCCGGTCCTGGCTGAACGCGACCTGGGTGGGCACGCCACCGGGCGCGGCGCGGAAGAAGGTGTGAACGGCCTCGTCGGCGGTGCGCTTGACGTCCCATTTGTCTAGCGCCTCGGCCATGGAGGCGCTGTGCACGGTGGGCACGTCGGTGTGCAGCAGGCCGGCGCGGTCGAGCTCGCCGAGAATGGACATGATGCCGCCGGCACGATGCACGTCCTCGATATGCACGTCGGCGATCGCCGGCGCGACCTTGCACAGGCAGGGCACGCGACGGCTGACGCGGTCGATGTCGGCCATGGTGAAGTCGACGCCGGCCTCGCGCGCGGCGGCGAGCAGGTGGAGCACGGTATTGGTCGAGCCGCCCATGGCCACGTCCAGGCTCATCGCGTTCTCGAAGGCCTTGAAGCTCGCGATCGAGCGCGGCAGCACCGCGGCGTCGTCCTTGTCGTACCAGCGGCGGGCGAGATCGACGATGCGGCGGCCGGCTTCCTTGAACAGGCGCTCGCGATCGGCGTGAGTGGCGAGCGTGGTGCCGTTGCCCGGCAGCGACAGGCCGAGCGCCTCGGTGAGGCAGTTCATCGAGTTGGCGGTGAACATGCCCGAGCACGAGCCGCAGGTCGGGCAGGCGGAGCGCTCGATGGCGTCGACCTCCTCGTCCGAACAGTTCTTGTCGGCGGCCTTGACCATCGCATCGACCAGATCGAGCGAGATGACCTTGGCTTCCCACTTGACCTTGCCCGCCTCCATTGGCCCGCCGGAGACGAAGATCGCCGGGATGTTGAGGCGCAGCGCGGCCATCAGCATGCCCGGGGTGATCTTGTCGCAGTTCGAGATGCACACCAGCGCGTCGGCGGTGTGGGCGTTGCACATGTATTCGACGCTGTCGGCGATGAGCTCGCGCGAGGGCAGCGAGTACAGCATGCCGCCGTGGCCCATGGCGATGCCGTCGTCGACCGCGATGGTGTTGAATTCCTTGGCGACA
>JAKLLJ010000061.1 GCA_023150215.1 Thauera sp.
GTGGAAGTCGCGGCAGTGCGGGCAGCCGTAGTGGAAGAACTCGAGCACCTCGATCTTCGAGGGATCGTCCGCCTTCTGTGCCGGCTCGATGATCTGGAAGGGCTCGTTCGCCTGCACGACCGAGGCGGCGGGAAGGGCGAGGGCCAGGCCGGCCAGCTTGAGGGCATCACGACGATTCATGCGGAACTCCTTTGACTGAGGCTGGGTGAGACGCGGACGGCGCACGGACGTTCAATCCGCAGCGTGTCCAGGCTCACTGGTTGCGGCTCACCGAGGCATTGAAACCCGCATCGGAGAGGCGGGCCCGCATCGGGTTCATGTCCTCGGGCTTGGCGAAGGGGCCGACGCGCACGCGGTGCACGATGCGCCCGTCGGGCAGCTGGGTGCGCTGCGCGCTCGCCTGGATGCCCGAGAGCGCCAGCCGCGCCTTGAGGTTGTCCGCTTCGGACGGGTTCTCGAACGAGCCCACCTGCAGGTAGATGCGCTCGTTGCGCTGGGGCGCGGGCGGCGTCACCGCCGCGGGCTGCGGCGAGGCCTCGAACACCGGCGCGGGGGCCTGCTGCGCGGGCACGGGCGGGGGCGGCGCCTGCACCTGGGGCGCGGGCACCGGCACGACCTGCGCCGCCGACGAAGGCACGTTGTCGCCCTGCGGCAGGATGCGGTAGAACTCGAAATCCTGCTTGGCCACCGGGCGGTCGCCCGGCTTGCCGGGCAGCGCCGCCGGCCCCTGCTCCGCCGGCGCCTGCACGCGCGGCGCCACCGGCGCAGCCTGGAAGGGATTGCTGCGGGTGAAATACCACGCCGCGCCGGCCGCGATCAGCGCACCGAACACGAGGCCGATGAAGATGCCGACCAAGGTGCCGCCGGCGCTCTTCGCCGGCGCAGGCGCCGGCTTGCGGACCGGCTTGCGATCTCGACTCACGATTGCGCTCCCCGCTTCACATCGACTCGGGCGCCGACACGCCCAGCATCTTCAGCCCGGTGACCAGCACCTGGCGCACCGCGGCCGCCAGGGCGAGGCGAGCGAGCTTCACCGCCTCGTCCTCGACCAGCATGCGCTCGGCGTTGTACCAGCTGTGGAAGTCGGCGGCGAGGTCCTTGAGGTAGAACGCGATCTGGTGCGGCGCGTAGCCGGCGGCGGCGTCCTGCACGAGTTCGGGGAAGGCGGCCAGACGCGCACACAGCGCGAGTTCGCGCTCGTTCTGCAACAGGCCGAGGTCGGCGCCGGCCAGCTCCGAAGCCTCGCCGGCCCACTGGTTGAGCACCGAGCACACGCGGGCGTGGGCGTACTGCACGTAGTAGACCGGGTTCTCGTTGCTCTGGCTCTTGGCGAGGTCGAGGTCGAAGTCGAGGTGCTGGTCGGACTTGCGCAGCACGTAGAAGAAGCGGCAGGCGTCGTTGCCGACTTCGCGGCGCAGCTCGCGCAGGGTGACGAACTCGCCCGAGCGGGTGGACATGGAGGTCTTCTGGCCGTCGCGGTACAGCACCGCGAACTGCACCAGCGCGACTTCGAGCTTGGCCGGATCGAGCCCGAGCGCGGCGATCGCGCCCTTCACGCGCGGAATGTAGCCGTGGTGGTCGGCGCCCCAGATATCGATCACGCGATCGAAGCCGCGCTCGTACTTGTTGAGGTGGTAGGCGATGTCGGAGGCGAAGTAGGTGTACAGGCCATTCTCGCGCTGCACGACACGGTCCTTCTCATCGCCGAAGGCGGTGGAGCGGAACCACTTGGCACCGTCCTGCAGGTAGATGTGCCCCTGCTTCTCGAGCTGGCTCACGGCACGCTCGACCAGGCCGGTATCGAACAGGCTCTGCTCCGAGAACCACTTGTCGAAGCGCACGCCGAACTCGCCGAGATCGTCGCGGCCGTCGCCGAGCTGCTCGTTGAGGGCAAAGCCATGCACCCAGCCGTAGTCGTCGCCGAGCAGCTTCTTGGCGTTGGCGATCAGCGCATCGAGGTGCTCCTCGCGCTGCTGCTTCGATTCGTCGTCCTTGCGATCCGAAGGCGGCAGGCCGGGCGTGCCGGCGAGGATCTGCTCGACCGTGACCCGGGCAAAGCGATCCTCATGGGCGTCGCACATGTCGCGCCCCATGTCGATCACGTAGTCACCCTGGTAGGCATTGGGCGGGAAGGGAATCTCGATGCCGAAGAAGGCGAGATAGCGCAGCCAGGTCGACAGCGCGAGGATGTCCATCTGGCGGCCGGCATCGTTGACGTAGTATTCGCGGGTGACGTCGTAGCCGGCGAAGGCGAGCACGTCCGACAAGGACGCGCCGTAGGCCGCGCCGCGACCGTGGCCGACGTGGAGCGGGCCGGTCGGGTTGGCGGAGACGAACTCCACCTGGACCTTGACCCCCTTCGTTGCGCCGCGACCGAAGTCCGCCGCCGTGGCCAGCACCTCGCGCACCACCGCGGTCTTGGCGTCGGCAGCGAGGGTGAAGTTGATGAAGCCGGCACCGGCGACTTCGGCCTTGGCAACAAGACGGGATGCCGGCAGTTCGGCCAGTAGCAGGCCGGCAAGCTCGCGCGGGTTGCGCTTGAGCGGCTTGGCAAGCTGCAGCGCGAGGTTGGTGGCGAAATCACCGTGGCTCGCCTGCTTCGGGCGCTCCAGCAGGATGGGCGTATCGGCCAGATCGGGCGCAACGCTCTTCAGCGCGCTCTGCAGCAGATCGGTCAGCAGGACTTTGGGGTCGGCGCTCATGGCACTCGGTGTGAATTCGAAACGCGCGATTATAGCGGATCGCAAGGCAGCCCCCCGGCGAGGATGTGAGCACAGGTTGCGCGCCACGGCGCCGGCACCCGCGCGCGGCGACAGCGCAGCGGCGTTCCCCCCGCGCCGCTTTCCGGCTAAAGTCCGCGCTTTGCCTCGTCAGCCCCGACCACCGTGCGCCTCTTCCGCCTCGCCAAGATCGTCTCCGTCAGCCTGCGCTTCGGGCTCGACCGCATGGTGCTGGACGCCGACAGCAGCGGGCGGCTGGCGCACGTGTGGCACAAGGTCTTCTTCTGGCGGACGTATTCCGAGTCGCGCGGCGCGCGCCTGCGCCAGGCGCTGGAGTCGCTCGGGCCGATCTTCGTCAAGTTCGGCCAGATGCTGTCGACCCGGCGCGACCTGCTGCCCCCCGACCTCGCCGACGAGCTCGCGCTGCTGCAGGATCGCGTTCCGCCCTTCCCCACCGAGCAGGCGCTCGCAGTGCTGGAAGGCTTCTACGGCAGCCCGATCGACGAGGTCTTCGACGACTTCGAGCGCACCCCGGTGGCCTCCGCCTCGGTAGCGCAGGTGCATTTCGCGCGTCTGCCCGACGGCACAGACGTCGCCGTCAAGGTGCTGCGCCCGGGCATCGAGCGCGTCATCGAACACGACCTCGCGCTGCTCGAAGTGGCTGCGGTGCTGCTGGAGAAGGTGTGGCCGGAAGGCCGGCGCCTCAAGCCACGCGAAGTGGTCGCCGAGTTCAGCAAGTACCTGCACGACGAACTCGACCTGATGCGCGAAGCCGCCAACTGCTCGCAGCTGCGGCGCAACTTCAAGGACTCGTCGCTGCTGATCGTGCCCGAAGTCTATTGGGACTGGTGCGGGCGCAAGGTCATGGTGATGGAGCGCATGCGCGGTGTGCCGATCTCGCAGACGCCGGCGCTGCTCGCCCAGGGCACCGACATGAAGGCGCTGTCGCGCGCGGGCGTGGAGATCTTCTTCACCCAGGTGTTCCGCGACGGCTTCTTCCATGCCGACATGCATCCGGGCAACATCTTCGTGCATCAGGACGGGCGCTACATCGCGCTCGACTTCGGCATCATGGGCACCTTGAACGAGGTGGACAAGAACTACCTCGCGACCAACTTCCTCGCCTTCTTCAAGCGCGACTACCATCGCGTCGCGCTCGCCCACATCGAGGCCGGCTGGGTGCCGGCGAAGACGCGTGTCGACGAGTTCGAGGCGGCGATCCGCACCGTGTGCGAGCCGATCTTCGACAAGCCGCTCAAGGACATCTCCTTCGGCAAGACCCTGCTGCGCTTGTTCCAGACTGCGCGCCGCTTCGAGATGGAAGTGCAGCCCCAGCTCGTGCTGCTGCAGAAAACCCTGCTCAACATCGAGGGCCTCGGCCGCCAGCTCGACCCCGAGCTCGACCTGTGGAAGACCGCCAAGCCCTTCCTCGAGCGCTGGATGGACGAGCGCATGGGCATGCGCGCGCTGGTGCGCGGGGTGAAGGAGGAAGCGCCGGCCTGGGCCGGCACGCTGCCGCAACTGCCGCGCCTAGTGCACCACGCACTCACCGAATCCACCCGCCACCAGAGCGCACAACAGCAGCGCCTGGACGAACTCGCCGACACCCAGCGCACGCAGAATCGCCTGCTGCTCGTCATCGGCGCGATCGCCATGAGCCTGCTCGGACTGGAACTCTACCGCCTGTTCGGCTGAACACCGGCGGCACGGATTCGCACGGCCGCAGCACGCAACCTACATCCCTCGCCCGAACCCCCCGAATCCCTTGCGCTGTCCCCTGCCGGCCGCTATCAAGAAGCAGGAGGTGTGCGATGACGACCAGCCCCGGCAAGCTGCGCCCGCCACATGCGCTCGTCAGCATCATCGGCGCCGCGTCTGCACTTGGCGCGCCCGATCCGGGCAGCGCGGGCGCGCCTGCGGTCCTGCAGGCGGGTCCGCTGGCGCGGCGCTTGCGTGCGATCGGAACGAGCGCCGAGTGGGTCGAGACCCTCGCCCCGGGCGTGGCCACGCCAGCGCCCGGCAGCACCATGGATGCCCGCCTGGAAGCCTGCGCCCGCTTTACGCGCCGCCTCGCCGATCACCTCGCCGCGCTGCCGGCCGGACACTTTCCGCTCGTGATCGGCGGCGATCACGCGATCGCCACCGGCACTTGGCGCGGCATCGGGCGCGCACGCGGACGCGCACCCGGCATGGTGTGGATCGACGCCCACCTCGACAGCCACACCGACGCCACCACCCACTCCGGCAACATCCACGGCATGCCGCTGGCGGCGCTGCTCGGCCTGGGTCACGCTGCGCTCGCCACCATCCGCGGCCCGGCGCTCGACCCGGCGCGCACCTGCATCGTCGGCGCGCGCACCTGGGAGGCCGAGGAGCGCCGCCTGCTCGACCACCTCGGCGTGCGCGTGTTCACCATGGACGAGATCCGCGCCCGCGGCTTGGGCGCGGTGTTCTGCGACGCGCTGACGATCGTGCGCGCCGACCCGGAGGCGGGCTTCGGTCTCAGCATCGATCTCGACGCGCTCGATCCGCAGGCATTTCCCGCGGTGAGCTGCCCCGCGCCGGACGGGATCGATCCGCGCACGCTGGCCGACACCCTGCTCGGCCTGCGCGCCTGCGCTGACCTGGTCGGGCTGGAGATCGTCGAGTACCGTCCCGACCTCGACCCCGGCCACCACGGTGCGGACTGGATCGCCGAGCTCGCCACCGCCGCGCTCGGCCCCGGCACCGCCTGGCTGCGCGACAAGGAGCGCCGCTTCGGCGCGGCCAACTACGCGCCCCTGCCAGCGGTGTTCCAGCGCGGCGAAGGCGTGTGGCTGTGGGACACCGACGGCCGCCGCTACCTCGACATGATGAGTGCCTACTCGGCGGTGAGCTTCGGCCACAGCCATCCGCGCCTGGTCGACGCCCTGGTGACACAGGCACAGCGCCTGGCGCTGACTTCGCGCGCCTTCTCCAGCGACCGCCTGCCGGTGTTCCTCGAACGCCTGTGCGCCACCTTCGGCTACGAGCGCGCGCTACCGGTCAATACCGGCCTGGAGGCAGTGGAGACCGCGCTCAAGGCCGCGCGCAAGTGGGGCTACAAGGTCAAGGGCATCACCCCCGAGCACGCGCGCATCATCGCCTGCGACGGCAACTTCCACGGCCGCTCGATCGCGATCGTGGGGCTGTCGGCGAACGAGCACTATCGCGACGGCTTCGGCCCCTTCCCGCCCGGACTCGAGCGCGTGCCCTATGGCGACGCCGATGCGCTCGAGGCGGCGATCACCCCCGACACGGCGGCCTTCCTCGTCGAGCCGATCCAGGGCGAGGGCGGCATCGTGGTGCCGCCGTCCGGCTACCTGTCGCGCTGCGCCGAGATCTGCCGCCGCCACGACGTGCTGCTGATCGCCGACGAGGTCCAGACCGGACTCGGACGCACCGGGCGGCTGCTGGCCTGCGACCACGAAGGGGTGCGCCCGGACGGGCTGATCCTCGGCAAGGCCCTGGGCGGCGGCCTGCTGCCGGTGTCGGCCTTCCTTGCCGATCGCCGGGTGATGGACGTGTTCGGCCCCGGCGACCACGGCTCGACCTTCGGCGGCAACCCGCTTGCCGCTGCCGTCGGCACCGAGGTGCTCGCACTGCTTGTCGAGACCCGGCCATGGGAGCGTGCGGAGCGCCTCGGCGCGCGCCTGATGGCGCGCCTGGGCGCGGCCGCGTTGCCGTGCGTGCACGAGGTGCGCGGCCGCGGCCTGCTCGTCGGCATGGCGCTCGACCCCGCACTCGTCGATGCCGCCGATTTTGCCGAACACCTGCTCGCACGCGGCATTGCCACCCGCGACACCAACGGCAACGTGATCCGCCTGGCGCCGCCGCTGGTGATCGACGAGGCAACCCTCGACGAGGCAACGAGCCGGATCCTCGACACCCTGCACGCACGCGTTGCGCAGACGCGATAATCCACGAACGATCAAGCTCTTGGCGCACGACTCACGCCCCCCATGGGGCGATCTGTTGATAAACTCGCGCCCTATTTTTTGCTCACCGCGCGCGGACGCGCCATCACGAAGGGCCCAACCATGCTGCTCTGGCTTGTCGTCGCCTATCTGGTCGTCTCCATCGGCATCGGCCTGTATGCCGCCACCCGGGTGCACAACGCGCGTGACTACATCACCGCAGGGCGCAACCTGCCGATGATCGTGGTGCTGGCGATGGTGTTCGCGACCTGGTTCGGTGCCGAGACCGTACTCGGCATCTCCGCCACCTTTCTCGAGGAAGGCTTCCGCGGCCTGATCTCCGACCCGCTCGGCGCCTCCGTCTGCCTGGTGCTGTTCGGTCTCGTCTTCGCCCGTCCGCTGTACCGCATGAACCTGCTCACGCTCGGCGACTTCTTCCGCATGCGCTACAACCGCACGACCGAGCTCGTGCTGTCGATCTGCATCGTGCTGTCCTACCTCGGCTGGGTGGCGGCGCAGATCACCGCGCTCGGCCTGGTGTTCAACGTGCTCTCGGGCGACCCGGTGTCGATGAACCAGGGCATGCTGATCGGCGCCGGCGTCGTCCTCGTCTATACCCTGTTCGGTGGCATGTGGTCGGTGGCGATGACCACCTTCGTGCAGATGATCGTGATCGTGATCGGCCTGGTCTGGGTGAGCTGGATCGCCGGCGACATGGCCGGTGGCTTCGACAACGTGATCGCCAAGGCTGCCGCCGAAGGCAAGTTCGAGTTCCTGCCCGCGCTGGACGCGGTCGAGATCGTCGCCTGGATCGCCGCGTTCGCCACCATGGCGCTCGGCTCTATCCCGCAGCAGGACGTGTTCCAGCGCGTGAATTCCTCCAGGAACGAGCGCGTCGCGATCTGGGGCACGACGCTCGGCGGGGTGAGCTACTTCTTCTTCGCCGCGGTGCCGCTCTTCCTCGCCTACACCGCCAACATCATCGATCCCGGCATGGTCGAGCGCCTGATGGAGCAGGACTCGCAGCTCATCCTGCCGACGCTGATCCTGCAGTACATGCCCTTCTACGCCCAGGTGATCTTCTTCGGCGCGCTGCTGTCGGTCATCATGTCGACCGCCTCCGGCACCCTGCTCGCCCCCTCGGTGACCTTCTCCGAGAACGTGCTGCGCGGCTTCTTCCCGGGCATGGGCGACCGCGCCTTCCTGATGAGCACCCGGGTCACAGTGGTGGCATTCACCGCCCTCGTCACTTGGTACGCCACCAGCACCGAGTCGTCGATCCACCAGATGGTCGAGAACGCCTACCGGATCACCCTCGCCGGCGCCTTCGTGCCGCTCGCTGCCGGCCTGTTCTGGAAGCGCGCCAACAACCTTGGCGCCGCGCTCGCGATCATCCTTGGCCTCGCCACCTGGATCCTGTTCGAGCTGTTCGTGCCCGAAGGCGACATCGAGCCGCAGCTCTACGGCCTGGCGGCGAGCACGCTCGGCATGCTGGTGGGCGGCCTGCTCGGGCCGAAGCCGCACCATCGCCCGCACATGAGCAGCCACCATGCGGCGGCGGGCACCTACCACACCCAGCGCTGAGTCACCCCGGCAGTCCGGGGTGGTCGTGGATGAATGCCGGCCGGCGGCCCCTGCGTTTGATGGTGATCAACGCGAAGGCCGCCGGCCTCGTTTATGGTTACGGCGTTTTTTCCCCGGAAATCCCGCCCCCATGACCGTGCCTTCCCCGATCGAACTCGTCTGCCCCGCGGGCAGCCTGCCGGCCCTCAAGACGGCCATCGATCACGGCGCAGACTGCGTCTACCTCGGCTTCAAGGATGCCACCAACGCGCGCAACTTCACCGGCCTGAACTTCGACCCGGCGCAGATGCGCGAAGGCATCGCCTACGCCCACGCCCGCAAGCGCAAGGTCCTGCTCGCCCTCAACACCTATCCCCAGACCGGCAACTGGGCGAGCTGGACGCAGGCCGTGGACCGCGCCGCCGACTTCGGCCTCGACGCGATCATCCTCGCCGACCCCGGCCTCATGGCCTACGCCGCCAAGACCCATCCGCAGCTGCGCCTGCACCTGTCGGTGCAGGGCTCGGCCACCAGCTACGAGGCGATCAACTGGTATCACGAGCGCTTCGGCGTCCAGCGCGCGGTGCTGCCGCGCGTACTGTCGATGGCCCAGGTCGAGAGCGTGATCGCCAACACCCCGGTCGAGATCGAGATCTTCGGCTTCGGCGGCCTGTGCGTGATGGTCGAGGGGCGCTGCGCGCTGTCGGCCTACGCCACCGGCGAGTCGCCCAACTGCAACGGCGCCTGCTCGCCGGGCAAGCACGTGCGCTGGGAAGACACCCCGCGCGGCATGGAGACGCGCCTGAACGGCATCCTCATCGACCGCTTCGCCGACGGCGAGCGCGCCGGCTACCCGACGCTGTGCAAGGGCCGCTTCGAGGTCAACGACGAGACCTACTACGCGCTCGAGGAGCCCACCAGCCTCAACACGCTCGAGCTGCTGCCCGAACTCGCCCGCATCGGGATCCGCGCGATCAAGATCGAAGGCCGCCAGCGCAGCCCGGCCTACGTCGCTCAGGTCACCAAGGTGTGGCGTGCCGCGCTCGACAAGCTCAAGGCCGGCGGCGCCGAGGGCTTCAGTGTGCTGCCGGGGTGGATGGCCGAGCTCAACAAGGTTTCCGAAGGCCAGAGCCACACGCTGGGCGCCTACTACCGGCCGTGGAAGTGATCGCTGCACCACCGCAGCTGCGCTGACCGCAGCGCATCGCCCCCCCCGCGCCCCCGGACCATTGCCCGTGCCGAACCCGATCACCGCATCCCGCCCGACGCGTCCCGCTAGCGCGCAGCGCGGCGGCGGCGACGCCCCATCCGAATGAGAACTGCCCCATGAAACTCGCCCTCGGCCCCCTGCTTTACTACTGGCCGCACCAGAGCGTGCTCGATTTCTACGCCGACATGGCCGAAGCGCCGGTCGACAGCGTCTATCTCGGCGAAACGGTGTGCTCGCGCCGCCACGAACTGCGCCTCGAGGACTGGCTGGAGGTCGGCAAAGTGCTGGCCGACGCCGGCAAGGAAGTGGTGATGAGCACCCAGGGCCTGATCGAATCCGAATCCGACCTCAAGGTGCTGCGCCGCATCGTGCGCCAGCGCGCCGGGGGGGATGCGGGCTTTCGTGTCGAGGCCAACGACATGGGTGCGGTGCGCCTGCTCGCCGAAGCCGGCGTCAAGGACTGGGTCGCCGGGCCGACGCTGAACGTCTTCAACCCGAGCACGCTGCAACTGATGATCGACGCCGGCGCCACGCGCTGGGCGGTCGCCCCCGAGATGGCCGGCGCGGCGCTCGCCGAGGTGCGCGCCGCGCTGCCCGCCCCGCTCGAAACCGAGGTCTTCGCCTACGGCCGCCTGCCGCTGGCGCACTCGGCGCGCTGCTTCACCGCCCGCCACTTCAACCTGCAGAAGGACACCTGCGAGTTCCGCTGCCTGTCGATCATGGACGGCATCGCGCTGCGCACCCGCGAGGGTGCGCCTTTCCTGACGCTCAACGGCGTGCAGACCCAGTCGGCGCGGGTGCACAACCTGCTCGGCGACCTGCCTGCGGTGCGAGGCCAGGCCGAGGTGCTGCGCATCAGCCCGCAGGGCGCGCACACCCGCCAGATCGTCGAGCTCTTCCGTGCCACCCTCGACGGCAGCCGCAGCCCGGCCGACGCCCTCGCCGCCAGTCGCGAGTGGATGGTCGAGGAACCCTGCAACGGCTTCTGGCACGGCCGCGCCGGCGTCGAGCAATACGTCGCTGCCTGAGCGGCGGGGCAGGCCTGATCACGCATCGCGCCTTCCCGGTCACCGATTCGCAGGCCAGCCTGCCCGAGCCCGCCCGCCTCCCTCCCCACTCCGGAGTCTGCACATGCCCGCCTTTCCCGCCCTGCCCCGCCCGCCATTGCTGACCGAGCTGCTGCCCGGCAACCTGCGTCAGCGCATCGGCGTACGCCTCGAGAACCTGCGCATCCCCGACTTCACGTTGCCCGCGCCGCTCGCCAGGCTGGTCTCGCGCCTGCCGCAGCAGCCGCCCACGCACGTCCTCACGCTCGCGCTCAACCTCGCACTCGACCGCATCCTGCCGCGCGACACGCTCGCGCCGCTCACCGGTCGCCAGTTGCAGATGCGCGTGCTCGATGCCGGGCTCACCCTCGACTTCACCCTCGGCGAGCGCGGTTTCCGACGTGCGGCGCCGGCCGCGGGCGCCAGGCCCGACCTGATCATCTCGGCAACCACGCGCGACTTCATGGCGCTCGCCCTGCGCGAGGAAGACCCCGACACCTTGTTCTTCAGCCGCCGCCTGCGCATGGAAGGCGACACCGAGCTCGGCCTGCTGGTCAAGAACACGCTCGACGCGGTGGACTGGGACGCCCTCAAGGCCAGGCTGCTCGGCCGCCGCAGCTAAGCACCGCCGTGTTCGCGCCTGCCGGCGCTCCTACAGCCGGGTCGACATCGCCCTGTAGGAGCGCCGACAGGCGCGAACCGGCCAAGTCGCACGCATTTGCCTTGACCTGCCTGCGCGCCCAGCGGCATCCGCGGTAAGCTCGCGGTCCTCAGCCCGACTTCCTGCCATGCCCTCCGAATTCGACCTGATCCGGCGCCATTTCACCCGCAGCACGCGGCACACCGAGCTCGCCGTCGGCGACGACGCTGCCCTGCTCGCGCCACGCCCCGGCATGCAGCTTGCCGTGTCCACCGACATGCTGGTCGCCGGCACGCATTTCCTGGCCGACACTGACCCGCAAGACCTCGGCTGGAAGACCCTCGCAGTCAACGTATCCGACCTTGCCGCGATGGGTGCCGAGCCGCGCTGGGCCTTCCTCGCGCTTGCACTGCCGCACGCCGACGAGGCCTGGATCGCCGCCTTCGCGCGCGGCTTCTTCGCCTGCGCAGACACCTTCGGGGTGGACCTGGCCGGGGGCGACACCACGCGCGGTCCGCTGACACTGTCGGTGAGCATCATTGGCGAAATCCCGGCAGGAGCTGCGGTGACGCGCGCCGGCGGCCGCGCCGGCGACGACCTGTGGGTATCGGGCCAGCCCGGCCGGGCCGCGCTCGGACTTGCCGCGCTGCGCGGCGAGACCTCGCTGCTGCCGGGGGCATACGAAGCGTGCGTCGGCGCGCTGCAGCGCCCGCAACCGCGGGTCGCGCTCGGCGGCGCGCTGCGCGGGCTGGCCAGTGCGATGCTCGACGTCTCCGACGGCCTGCTCGGCGACCTGCGCCACATCCTCGAATGCTCGGCAACCGGTGCGGTGGTGGACGTCGCCGCCCTGCCACTCGCCGCGCTGCACGCGACCGGTACCGACCCCGCACTGTGCCGGCACTGCCTGCTGTCCGGTGGTGACGACTACGAGTTGCTGTTCGCCGCGCCGTTTACGCGACGCGCCGACGTCGCCGCGCTCGCGACCCGACTCGGGCTGCCGCTCCACCGCATCGGCCACCTGAGCGCGGAACCGGGCCAGCTCCGGCTGCGCGAAAGCGACGGCAATCTGGCGACACCGACCGCATACGGCTACGATCACTTCGGCTGAACCTTGCCGGCCGACCAGGCCCCCTCCGACCTACGCCAGCCTTCATTCCTTCGCTCCTCATCGCCGAGACCATGCGCCCGACTGCCCGCCTGTTGATGAGCCACCCCGCCCACTTCATCTCGCTCGGCTTCGGCGCAGGGCTGTCGCCATGGGCGCCCGGCACGGTGGGGACGCTGCTCGGCTGGGCGCTTTATCCGCTGATCCGCACCCCGGTGTCGGAGTTCGTCTTCCTCGCCCTGCTCGCCAGTTTCTTCCTCGCCGGCGTGCTCGCCGCCGAACGCACCGGGCGCGCGCTCGGCGTGGCTGACCACGGCGGCATCGTGTGGGACGAGATGGTGGCAATCTGGCTGGTGCTGCTGTTCACCCCCTCCGGCCTGTTGTGGCAGGCGGTCGCGGTCGCGCTGTTCCGCTTCTTCGACATCGTCAAGCCGCCACCGGTACGCTGGGCGGACCGCAGCTTCAAGGGCGGCTTCGGGGTGATGTTCGACGACATCGTCGCCGCCGGCTACACGCTGCTGGTGCTCGCCATCCTCGTCGTTGTGTTCGGCGCCTGAAGCCATGACCGACATCGAGCTCGAATCCCTGGCCTGCCAGGTTGGCGAAGCCCTGGCAGCACGTGGCTGGCGGCTGGCAACGGCAGAATCCTGCACCGGTGGCTGGATCGCTGAAGCGGTGACCGCGATCAGCGGCAGTTCGGCCTGGTTCGACCGCGGCTTCGTGACCTACTCCAATGCCGCCAAGATGGACATGCTCGGCGTGGCGGCGCAAACCCTGGCGACACACGGCGCGGTCAGCGAGGCAACCGTGCGCGAGATGGCCGAGGGCGCTCTCGCGCGCAGCCTGGCCGACGTCGCGGTGGCGGTGTCGGGCGTCGCCGGCCCCACTGGCGGCACCGCGACCAAGCCCGTCGGCATGATCTGCATCGGCTGGGCCGCGCGCGCGTACCCGAGCCGGGTAGCCACGCTCCACTTCAGCGGCGACCGCAGGGCCATTCGTCGCCAGACGGTGATTCGCGCGCTCGATGGCGTGCAGGCGCTCGCGCGCTGAAGCGCCACAGAGCGCCGGCGCAACAATCCATAAGGCATATTTGCTGTATTCCCATACAGGCTCTAAACTATCGGCATCAGGCTGGCACTCCGCATGCCTGCAATCTTTGTGCCATAATCGGCTCACCTCACAGGACGCACATCCATGGACGACAACAAGGCCAAGGCCCTCGCCGCTGCGCTCTCGCAGATCG
>JAKLLJ010000062.1 GCA_023150215.1 Thauera sp.
TGGCCGGGGGTTCGTGGGCCGGGGGTTCGTTGGCCGGGGGTTCGCGGCTGCCGCCGCTCCTACATCGGACGCGGGCGCGGTGGTTTTCTGTAGGAGCGGCGGCAGCCGCGAACCTTTCAGGTGGGCCGGGAGGGCCCCAATGCGGAGTCCCCAAGGGCCATCGAACCGCAAGGCCGCAGACCCTGCAGGCCAAAAGCCATCCACGGCGCTCGCTGCCCGATCAGCGCCACATGTCGCGCATCTTCGCCGCCAGGTCGATCGCGGCCTGGCGCGAGGCCGGCGAGCCCTGCAGCGCGGGCGCCGGAGGTGGCCAACCCATCTGCTCGAAGTGGCCGAGCAGGCGGTTGGGGATGAAGCGGCTGCGCCCGGCATAGACGTGCCGATCACCCAAGCCCATCTGCTGGGTGACATGAAAGCGCTGCGGCACGATGAGGTCGAGGCTGTCCTTGGCGCGCGTCATCGCCACGTAGAGCAGGCGGCGCTCTTCGTCGACCTCGGCGCTGTTGCGGGTGGCAACGTCGGAGGGGATGCAGCCATCAACCACGTTCAGCACGCTCACTGCGCTCCACTCCTGGCCCTTGGCCGAGTGGATGGTCGACAGGATCAGGTAGTCCTCGTCGAGCAGCGGCATGCCGGCCTCGCCGCTGGTGGCGCTGGGCGGATCGAGCGTGAGCTCGGTGAGGAAACGCTGGCGGCTCGGGCTGGTGGCGGCGATGCGGGCGAGCTGCTGGATGTCGAGCACGCGCACCTGGAAGTCGTCGTACAGGCGCGGCATCTGCGCCTCGTACCAGCGGCAGGCGAGCTCGAAATCGGTCGGCCACCGCAGGCCGGCGCCGTCTGCATAAGTCTTGGAATAGTCATTCGCGGCTTCCGCCGCTCCTACAGCGGACGCGGGCGCGGTGGCTGTGTGCGCGGCGGCTGCCGCTCCTCCATCCGACGCAACCGCGGCGCTTCCTGTCGGAGCGCCGGCAGGCGCGAACGCAGCGCTCGATGCTTCCTCCCGGCCGGCGAGGCGGTCGAGCAGGATGGCGAACGCCAGCCAGCCCGCGCGCGCCGCCTCCGGCACTGGCTGCTCGGCGAGCAGCGCGCAGCCCGGCGGGGCCGCGCAGACATTGTCGAGCACGCGCCCGGCGGTCTTGGGGCCGATCCCGGCGAGGAGCTGGATGGCACGGAAGCCGGCGATGCGATCGCGCGGGTTCTCCGCCCAGCGCAGCAGCGCGAGCACGTCCTTGACGTGGGCAGCCTCGAGGAACTTGAGCCCGCCGTACTTCACGAAAGGGACGTTGCGCCGGGTCAGCTCCAGCTCCAGGCGCGCGCTGTGCGCCGAGGCGCGGAACAGCACCGCCTGCTGCTTCAGCTTCAGGCCTTCCTCGCGGCGCGCCAGCACGCTGTCGACCACGAAATCCGCCTGCGCCGCCTCGTCCTTCACCGTCACCATGCGCGGGCGCTGCGCCGAGGCGCGCGCGCTCCACAGGTTCTTGGCGAAGCGTTCGGCAGCGAGCGCGATCACCGCGTTGGCGGCATCCAGGATGGGCTGGGTGGAGCGGTAGTTGCGCTCCAGCGTCACCACCCGCGCCGGCGGCGCGAAGGCCGCGGGAAAGTCGAGGATGTTGCGCACCGTGGCGCCTCGGAAGGCGTAGATCGACTGCGCGTCGTCGCCGACCACGGTCAGGCCGCGGCCATCGGGCTTCATCGCGAGCAGGATCGCCGCCTGCAGCGCGTTGGTGTCCTGGTATTCATCGACCAGCACGTGATCGAAGAGGCCGCCGATCTCGGCACCGAGCTCCGCCTCACCCACCATCTGCGCCCAGTACAGCAGCAGGTCGTCGTAGTCGAGCACCTGCTGCGCCTGCTTGGCCTCGACGTAGGCGCGGAACAGGCGCTTGAGCGCGTCCTCCCACTCCGCGCACCACGGGAAACTCGCCTGCAGCACCGCGGCGAGGGCGGCGCGCGTATTGACCACCGCCGAGTAGATCGCCAGGCAGGTGCCCTTCTGCGGGAAGCGCTGCTTCGTCGCCGACAGCCCGAGCTCGTGGCGCACCAGGTTCATCAGGTCGGCGGAGTCCTCGCGGTCGTGGATGCTGAAGCCGGGGTCGAGCCCGATGCGGCCGGCGTAGTCGCGCAGCAGGCGCGCGCCAATGGCGTGGAAGGTCCCCGCCCACTGCAGCTCGGCGCGCGCCAGGCCGGGACGGTCGACGGCAGCCTGCGCGAGGATGCGTCGCACCCGCCGGCCCATCTCGTCCGCGGCGCGGCGCGAGAAGGTGAGCAGCAGGATGCGCCCGGGGTCGGCCCCGGCGGCGACCAGGTGCGCCACCCGGTGCGCGAGCGTACCGGTCTTGCCCGAGCCGGCGCCGGCGATCACCAGCAGCGGCCCGGCGTCGATGCGGCCATCGGCGTCGATGCCGTGCTCCACGGCCGCGCGCTGGGCGGGATCGAGTCCGACCAGCGGATCGGCGACGGAGGACTGCGCAGGATGGGTCTCGGAGGGGAGCGACATGGCTGTAATTATATTCAGCCGCAAGGGCTGCCGATAGCAACCCGGAGGCGATCGTTTCAGAATGGCCGCACGCCCGACCGTCCTCCGGAGACACTTGATGTCCAGCCCCGACCGCCCGCTGCCCACCTGCCTGCAGCCACGCCGTGTGATCCTGTTCAGCGGCCACATGGTGGACGCGCCCGGACGCATGCCGCCGCGCTTCCCCCCTGCGCGGGTGCCCGCCGCTGCGGCGCGCATCGCCGCCGCACTCGACGCGCTCGAGGTCGGCCCGGCCGACCTCGGCCTCACCCAGGGGGCGGCCGGCGCCGACCTGCTGTTCGCCGAGGCGGCACAGGCGCGCGGTCTGCCGCTGGTCTTCCTGCAGCCCTTCGACGAAGACGAATTCATCGCGCGCTCGGTGCGCCCGGTGCAGGACGGCGAGCACTGGGTGGCACGCTACCGTGCGGTGGCTGCGCGACTTCCGGCACCCCCCAGGGCGATGCCGCCGGCGCCAGGCCAAGGCGAGGGCGACGACACCCCCTTCGAGCGCTGTAACCACTGGCTGCTCGACACCGCCCTCGCCTGCGGCGGCGACCGCGTGTGGCTGCTCTGCCTGTGGGACGGCCGCGGTGGCGACGGCGCCGGCGGTACCGCGCACATGGTCGGGCAGGTGAGGCGGCATCACGGCCACGTGGTCCACATCGATACCCGCGAACTGGGGTCGGCGGATGACGCTGGCAGCACGCGGGATGCTGGACTAGCCTGAATCGTTTCGGCCGCAAACGGCCGCCCCACGCCCGCGGAGACTCCCATGGCTGCCCGTCCCTACCGCATCCGCGGCATCGCCGCGCCCGAACAGCCTGACCCCGACACCCCGCTCGATGGCACGCTGGTCGCGATCACCCGCCGGCGTCGCCTCGTCCCCGGGCGGGCGCGCGACGGCGTGAGCACCGAACTCGAGGTGGTCGGCGACGAGGTCGTGCGGGTCGAGCTCGACAACGGCTTCGTGCTGTGGACGCGGGCCGACGCCCTGCTGCGCGAACACGGACGCCACAGCCGCGCGCGTGACGGCGGCGACGCCTGGGAGATCGACAGCCTGGTTCCGCCCATCAATGCGCCAGCGGCCGAGCGCGGCCTGCTCGGGCTGGGCGTGCGCGTGCTCGAGTTCTTTGGCGTGGATGTCAAGGAAGCCGCCGCACGCACGCTTGGCAAGGGCTTCGAAGACCATCAGCTTGGCAAGGCGGGCCCCGGCCTGTATCGCGTCGCGCTCGGCGAAGGCTTCGCCCTTGCGCCGTTCGACGAGGCGGCATGCCTGCCCACTGGCGGGCCGCTGCTCGTCTTTCTGCACGGCACCGCATCGAGTTGCGAAGGCAGCTTCGGCAAGCTGTGGTCGCCCGACAACGCCACCGGCGAGGCCGCCCGCACCCGTCTCGCCGCAGCCTACCCCGGGCGGGCCTTCGCGCTCGAACACCGCAGCCTGACCGAGAGCCCGGTGACGAATGCGCTCGCACTCGCCAGCCGCCTGCCGCAGGACGCCGAGTTGCACCTGGTCAGCCATTCGCGTGGCGGCCTCGTCGGCGAGTTGCTCTGCCTGGGCCAGTGCGAGGGCGTGCGCACCCTGCTCGACGCCGAAGGCCTGCACAAGATCGTCGCCGCTGATCGCACCATCGCCGAGCAGCTCGGCCTGCTGCCGCTATCGCCCGAAGAAGCCAAGGCGCGCGACGCCGCCTATGAGGCCGACCGCGAGGCGCTCGGCGAGCTGATCCGCATCCTGGTCGAGCGCAATATCCGCGTCACCCGCTTCGTGCGCGCGGCGTGCCCGGCCCGCGGCACCACGCTCGCCTCCGGCCGCCTCGACCGCTGGCTGTCGATGCTCGATTTCCTCGCCGGACGCGCGCTCGGCGCCAGCCTGTTCGTCGACGGCCTCGACTTCCTGCTCGCGGTGGTCAAGGAACGCACCGACCCGCGCACCCTGCCGGGGGTGGAAGCGATGATGCCGGGCTCGGCGCTGACCCGGCTGCTGCATCACCCCGACCTCGTCACCACCGCCGACCTCAGCGTGATCGCCGGTGACGCCGAGGGCGACACCGTTTGGCAGAAGCTCAAGCTGCTGGTCTCCGACTGGTTCTATGGCGCCGACCACGACCTGGTGGTCAATACCGGCTCGATGTCCGGCGGCCTGCGCCGGCCCGCGGGCGGTGCGCGCTACCGCCTCGATCGCGGCGCGCGCGTCGATCACTTCAGCTACTTCCGCAACGCCGACAGCGTCGGCTGGCTGCTTGCCGGCCTCACCCGTGCCGACGGCGAGGACGGCGGCTTCCGCCCGCTCGCCGAGGCACCGCAAGCACCACCGCGCTGGCGCGAAGCCGTGCGCCAGGCGCGCGGCGGCGGTCCGCGTCCACTCGCAGTGATGCTGCCCGGTACCATGGGCAGCGCACTGAGCGCCGACGGGCAGCCGGTGTGGCTGCACTACACGACGCTGCTGCGCGGCGGGCTGGGACGGATTGCGCTGGGCGCGACGCAGGTCAGCGCCGACGACCTGCTCGACGATTTCTACGGCCCCCTGATCGAGTTCCTCGCCGAGCAGCACCGCGTCGAGGTCTTCCCCTACGACTGGCGGCGGTCGGTCCGCAGCGCGGCTGCCCGCCTCGCCGAGGCACTCGAGCAGTGGCTGCCGCAGGCCGAGCGCGAAGGCCAGCCGGTGCATCTGGTCGCGCATTCGATGGGCGGCCTGGTGGCGCGCGCGATGATCGCCGACGGCAGCCGCGGCACCGCGGTGTGGAAGCGCATCACCCGTCTGCCGGGCAGCCGCCTGCTGATGCTCGGCACGCCCAACCTCGGCTCCTATGAGGCAGTGCGCTGGCTCACCGGCTTCAACCCCACGCAGGCCCGTCTTGCCCTGCTCGACTTCACCCGCAGCACACACGAGGTCGTCGACCTGGTGCGTGAATATCCCGGCCTGGTCGAACTACTGCCGTTCGCGGCCGAAGATCCCGATTTCTCCGACCCGGCACGGTGGACCGCGCTCCACGACGCACTGCAGGCGCGCTGGAAGACACCCCCCGCCGAGACACTACGTGGCGCGCGCGAAACCTGGAACCTGCTGCGCGCGGCAGCGCCCGATCCGGCGCACATGGCCTACGTCGCCGGCTGCCAGCCCGCCACCGTGCTCGACTACGAACTGGTCGACCACGACGAGGCGCGCTGGCTGATCGGCCGCAAGCGCCTCGCCTTCATCGCCGGACGCGAAGGCGACGGCACGGTGAGCTGGGCCTCGGGCCTGCTCGACGGCGTGCCCGCCTGGTACCTCGACAACACCGCGCACGACGCGCTGTGCGTGCAGCGCCACGCCTTCCCCGCCTATCTCGACATCCTGCGCAGCGGCACCACCACCCGCCTGCCCACGGCGCCGCCGCGGCGCGCCCGCACCAGTGGCGAATGGCCGGAGCGCTTCGAACTGCCGGCGCTGCCACCGGCCGACGGCGTGCCGGCAGCGAACGAATTGCGCAGCCTCGGCTTCGGCGGCGGCGTACCCGCCACGCCGCCCGACACCCGGGCAGCGACTCCGCCGATCGAGCTCGCCATCCGCCATGGCGACCTCTCCTACGCGCGCTTCCCGGTCCTGGTCGGGCATTACCGCGGCGACACCATCGTCAGCGCCGAAGCGGTGCTCGATCGCCAACTCGGCGGCGCCCTGGCGTGCCGGGCCGGACTCGGCCTCTACCCGGGCCGACTCGGCAGCAGCGCACAGTTCTTCAACCCGAGCCGCGAGCGCAAGCCGGCGGGCGCGATCGTCGTCGGCCTCGGCGAGGTCGGCGAACTCACCCCCGGCCTGCTCGAGAGCGGGATACGCACCGCGCTGCTCGACCACGCCCTGCAGATCGCACAATGGCCGGATGAGCGCTTCGGCCCCGCTGCCGGCCCGCGCCGCGCCTCGGTGTCCTGCCTGCTGGTCGGCACCGGCGCGGGCGCGCTGTCGGCGCGCGATTCGATCGAAGCCATCGTGCGTGCGGCGATCGCCACCAACGCCCGCCTGCAGGAAACCAGCCTCGACGGCCGGGTGTGGGTCGACCGCATCGAGTTCGTCGAGCTGTTCGCCGACATCGCGATCGGCGCCGCCGAGAGCCTGCGCGCCGTTCTCGCCAGCCCGCACATCGCCGCGGCCGTGCGCTGGCCGGCACAGGCGGTGGAGAGCGGCCGCGGCGGTCGCCACCGCGTGCGCTTCGACGAAGCACAGGAGTGGTGGCAGCGGGTCGAGATCGTCGAGGAAGAGGGCCGCCGCGACAGCCTGCGCTTCATCTTCATCACCGACCGCGCACGCGCCGAAGAGACCCTGTCCAGCGGCCAGCTCGGACTCGCCGACGCCTTCATCCGCGACGCCTCGGCCTCGCCGGCGGCAAACCCGGAAGCTGCCTTCACCCTGCACGAGATGCTGCTGCCGGTAAGCCTGCGCGAAGCCGCACCGCGCCAGGCCAACATGGTGCTGCTGGTCGATCCGCGCTCGGCACGCTATCCCTGGGAACTGCTCGAGAACCGCTGGAGCGACAGCGGCCGCCCGCCGGCGGTCGCCGCCGGGCTCGTGCGCCAGATCCGCACGGCCAACTTCCGGACCCGTCCGGTGCATGCCGACGAGACGAGCATCCTGCTGGTCGGCAATCCGGACCTCGACGGCTGGGAGTCCTACCCCGACCTGCCCGGCGCCCGTACGGAAGCGGGCCGGGTCGCCGAGCGTTTCGAGGCCGAAGGCTGGCAGGTCGAGCGCTGCATCGACCCACCCACCCATGAGGTGCTCGCCAGCCTGCACCGCAGGCCATGGCGCATCCTGCACCTGGCCGGGCATGGCGAACACGAGTTCCCGCTGCCGCAGCGGGCCGGGCAGGCCTGCGACGCCCAAGATGCGAAGCCCGAGTTCGTATCGGGCATGGTGATCGGGCGCGAAACCTTCCTTACCCCGGGCGACATCGAGCAGATGCGCTGGGTGCCCGAACTGGTCTTCATCAACTGCTGTCACCTCGGCACCGCGCAGGGCAAGGGCCGCGGCGCACTCGCCGCCAACCTGGGAATGCAGTTCATCAGGATGGGCGTGCGCGCCGTGGTCGCCGCCGGCTGGGCGGTGGACGACGCCGCCGCGCTCGCCTTCGCCGAGGCCTTCTATGGCCGCATGCTGGCCGGCGAGACCTTCGGCGAGGCGGTGCGTGCGGCACGCGAGGAAGTATGGCTGCGCTTTCGCGGGGTCAACACCTGGGGCGCCTACCAGTGCTACGGCGATCCCGACTACACGCTGCTGCGCGGCCGCGCGGCGCGGCGCGCCCAACGCCGCTGCTTCCACTCGTCCGCCGAGCTGTGCACCGAGTTCGACAACCTCGCCCAGGCGCTGAAGGCAGGGCGTGGCGACGATGCCGCCGCGCGCATTGCCGAGTTACTCGAGGGCATCCCCGACACCCAGCGCGATGCCTGGCTTGGACGCGCCGATGTGTGCGCCGCGCTTGGCAGCGCGTGGGCTGAAGCCCGTAGCTGGCAGAACGCGATCGAGCTGCTCGAGCGTGCGATGGGCGGCACCGCGGGGGATTGCCCGCTGCGCGCACTGGAGCAGCTCGCCAACTGCCGGGCACGGCTGGCAGCCGACGAACGTCTCGCGCAGCGCGCGCGCGGCGAGCACGAAACCAGCGCGCAGGCCGCGGCGCGCGCCGGGCTGCTGGCGGCGGCGCTCGCCGACCTCGAGCCCCTGTGCAAACGCGCGCCCACCGCCGAGCGCCTGAGCCTGCTCGGCAGCACACGCAAGCGCCAGGCCCTGGTCGCCAGCACGCGCGAAGCTCGCCTCGCCGCCTTGCTCGCCAGCGCGCAGGCCTATCGGGACGCCTTCGAGTCGGGCGGCAAGCAGGACGTCTATCCCTTCACCAACTGGGCCGGCGCCGTGCTGGTCGCGGCGCACCTCGATCCGGCGCAGGCCGGCGCCGCGCTGCCGGCACTCGAGGTCGAGGTGACGCGCCTGCGCAGCGCATTGGCGGAAAGCGCCCTGCGCAACCCGGACTTCTGGGCGAGCGCCAGCCTCGCCGACCTCGACCTCGTGCTGCTGCTCGCACGCAGCCTGCCCACGCCCGGGGCCCCGCCGCCCGGCCGCGGTCGCAAGCGCCCCGCCAACGTGGCGGCGGAGTCCGGCACCGCACTGGTGGCGCGGATCACGCAGGGCTATCGCGCCGCGATCGACCGCGGCGCCAGCCCACGCGAGCGCGCCTCGGTGATCGAAAACCTCGATTGCCTGATCGAACTGCTCGACGGCGGCCCCGCCGAGCTGCTCGACAACCTGCGCCGGATGCGCGACATGCTGTGAGCGCGGCGCTGTCGAAAGCTCGCGGCTTCCGCCGCTCCTACAACATGGACGGGAGCTGCGGTTTTTGTAGGAGCGCCGGCAGGCGCGAATGCCGCGCTGCGGTTTTTGTAGGAGCGCCGGCAGGCGCGAATGCCGCGCCGGGATGGTGAAGCGCGTCAGTTACCGGACCGCCCGCTTCGCGGCTGCCGCCGCTCCTACATCATGGGCGGGGGCGGCGGTTTTTGTAGGAGCGGCGGAAGCCGCGAGCTGTTCACGGCCACCGGGAAGCTCAACCGCGCGGCACCCCGCGCAGGAAGCGCCCGGTGTCGAGGAAGTGCAGGGTCTGGATCAGGCAGGCCCGCGACCACAACATCTGCATGTGGGTGACCGGCAGCACGGTGTGGTCGCGCGCCCCCGGCCAGCGCGTCTCGGCCACCGTCACCATGCCGTCGTGGGGCCTTTCGAGGCCGGGCACGATGCGCCCCATGCCGACCGGCCGGTTGCCGGCGACCACGCCGATCTCGTAGCCGGGCGGCACCTCGGGCAGCGGCCGCGCCAGCCACTGCGGCAGCACCCGGCCGAGCGCGCCGCGCAGCACCGGGACGCGCAGGATGCACTCGCCCGCATGCGAGCCGCAGCACGGCGACCCGAGCAGGACCACGCGCCCGATGCCCTCCGGGTGATGGCGGGCGAGCATGTGCAGCACGATGCAGCCGCCCAGGCTGTGCCCGACCAGATGCAGCGGCCGCCCGCCCAGGCTCGCGATGCGCGCGGCGAGATCGTCGGCCGCAGCGTCCAGCGCGCCCAGCAGCGAGTGGTAGGAAAACACGTGGCTCGCGCGCCCCATGCGACGCAGGCGACGGCGGTGGGCCGTGAACACGATGCCGTGCATCCACAGGCCGTGGACGAAGAGGATCTCGGGCTGTTCGGCAGTCATCGGATCCTCAGCCACCCCTGAGCTGGCGTGCGGTCAGCGCGGGATTGTCGCCGCTGTAGGCGGCCTTGATCGCGTCCCAGGCCTCCTCGGCGGTCTCGGCGTAGTGGAACAGGTCCTTGTCCTCGGGGCTGATCACGCCGTGCTCGACCAGCACGTCGAAGTCGATCAGGCGCTCCCAGAAGTCGCGTCCCACCAGCACGATCGGGCGGCGGCGGATCTTGCGCGTCTGCGTGAGCGTGAGCACCTCGAACAGCTCGTCGAGCGTGCCCAGTCCGCCGGGAAAGCTCACCAGCGCCACCGCGCGCATCAGGAAGTGCATCTTGCGGATCGCGAAGTAGTGGAACTGGAAGCACAGCTCGGGCGTGATGTAGGGGTTGGGCGCTTCCTCGAAGGGCAGGAAGATGCTCATCCCCATGCTGCGCCCGCCGGCGTCGAAGGCGCCACGGTTGCCCGCCTCCATGATCCCCGGCCCGCCGCCGGTGGCGACGATCACCGGCTCGCCGAGGGCATCGGCCTCGCGCGTGACCAGCTCGCCGAAGCGGCGCGCCTGCTCGTACCACTGCGCGTTCTTCACCATCTGCCGGGCACGCGCGATCGCCGCCTCGTCACCGCTCGCCACCGCATCGCGCAGCATCGCCTCGGCCGCGTCCGGCGCCTTGAAGCGTGCGCTGCCGAAGACCACCACGGTCGACTCCACGCCCTGCTCCTGCTGCACCAGCTCGGCCTTGAGCAGCTCGAGCTGCAGCCGCACCGGGCGCAGCTCCTCGCGCAGCAGAAAGTCGGTGTCGGTGAAGGCCATGCGGAAGGCGCTGCCTGGGCCGTCGTAGCGGCCCTGTGGCTGGGCGGCGCGCGCCTCATCCTCGGCGGAGGGAAAGTTGCGGGCGCGCAGGGGGAGTTTTTCGCTCATCGGGGAGGGGTCCATGCCGTTCGGGAAGCCGCATCATCGCACCACGGTGCTGCTGCGCGCCACGCCCCTCAATCACCCGCCGCAGCCGCCGCGCCGAAGGCGCGCGCGCACTCGAGGAAGCGCACCAGGCAGGGGTTGGCGTTGCTCGCCGCCCAGATCACGCCCTGCTCGATCACCCGCGGCGACGAGATCGGCCTGAACACCGCGCCCGGCAACTGCATCCGGCTCATCGAGCGCGGCACCAGCGACACGCCGAGGCCCTCCGCCACCAGGTTCACGATGGTCTGCTGCAGGTGGGTCTCGAGACGGATGCGCGGCTCGAAGCCGTGCTCGCGGCAGCACCCGGCCACCAGCGCATGCAGCGCCGGCGCGGTGGCGGCAGGAAAGGTGATGAAGGGCTCGTCAGCCAGTTCGCCCACCGCCACCACCGCGCACGCGACCAGGCGATGGCCGGCAGGCAGCACCGCACACAGCGGCTCGGCATGCACGCGCAGGTACTCCAGCCCGTCAGGGCGCTGCCACGGGAAGGCGATGCCGACATCGGCGCGGCCGGACAGCAAGGCCTCGTCGAGCGCGCGCGGCACCACCTCGCTCAGCTGGATCTCGGCGGCCGGGTAGGCGTCGCCATAGCGCCGGATCAGCGCCGGCAGCACGTTCCACGCCGCGCTCATGGTGAAGCCGACGCGCAGCACCCCGCGCTCGCCGCGCGCGCTGGCCTGGGTGCTACGCACGGCGCTGTCGAGCGTGGCGAGGATGCGCGCCGCCTGGGCGTGGAAATGCCGCCCGGCGGCGGTCAGCTCGACCTGGCGCGAGCTGCGCGCGAACAGCACGACGCCGAGCGTGTCCTCGAGCGCAGCGATCTGCCGGCTGAGCGGCGGCTGGGTGATGTGCAGCTGGGCGGCGGCGCGGCCGAAATGCAGGGTGTCGGCCAGTGTCACGAAGTAGCGCAGCTGGCGAAGCTCGATCGTCATCGATACGCCTCAGGCATCGTTAACCGCAAAATATGGAATTGGACGGTATCAATCGGCCATTCTACGCTTGCGCCATCTCATCCGGAACCGTGCGCATGTCCGCCATCGTCAACGTCGTCCTGCCCATCTTCGGCCTCATCCTGGCCGGCTACGTCTGTCGCCGCAGCGGGCGTCTGGGCGAGGCCGCGTCGAACGAGCTCAGCCGCTTCGTCGTGTGGCTGGCGCTGCCGGCGCTGCTGTTCAATGTAACCGCCACCGCACGCTGGGAACAGCTCTGGCAGCCGGGCTTCATCGCGTCGGTGTGTGCCGGCTGCGCGCTGGTGTTCGCGGCAACGGTAGCGCTGCGCCTGCGCAAGTCGGGCCGGCTGGTCGACGCCAGCATCGACGGGCTGAGCGCGGCCTACGCCAACACCGGCTTCCTCGGCATCCCGCTGTGCGCGCTGGTGTTCGGCGACGCCGGGCTGATGCCGGCGATCGTCGCCACCCTGATCGTCGCCTGCCTGCTGTTCGCGGTCGGCATCGTGCTGGTCGAGATCGGCCTGCAGACGGAGAAGCGCCCGCTGCGCGCGCTCGCCAAGGTGGCGCGTGCGCTCGCCGCCAACCCGCTGCTGGTCGCCCCGGTGCTCGGCGGCCTGTGGGCCGCAGGCGGGGCGGAGCTGCCGGCAGCGGCGGCCCGCTTCCTGTCCCTGCTCGGCGCGGCGGCGACGCCGTGCGCGCTGGTGTCGATCGGCCTATTTCTCGCGCACAAGCATGAAGGCCGGCAGCAGGGTGCGACCGGGCTGGTGCTCGCCAAGCTGCTGCTGCAGCCCGCGATCACCGCCTTCCTCGCCTTCCGCGTGTTCGAGCTGCCGGCGCTGTGGGCGGGCTCGGCCCTGCTGCTGAGCGCGCTGCCGACCGGCACCGGCCCCTTCATGCTGGCGAGCCATTACGGGCGTGACGCAGCGCTGGTTGCACGGGTGATCCTGCTCACCACGGTGGGCTCGGTGGTCACGGTGTCGATCTGCCTGAACCTGCTCGCCAGCGCGCTGCCGGCGTGACTCGGTTCAGCGCCCGTCCCAGCGCGCGACGGACTCGGTCGACACCCCTTGCGCCAGCGCCGCCTGCGTCTGCGCCGCGAGCGCACGCTGAAAGCCCGGCCGCCCCTGAAGGCGCTGCCAGTACGCCAGAGTCGCCGGCTTGAAGCGGTCGTGCAGGCCGATGTCCGTGGCCAGCATCAGCGCATAGCCGACGGAGACGTCGGCCGCGGTGAATCGCCGCGCGCACAGGAACTCGCAGGCCTCGAGCCGGGGCTCGAGCGTGCGCAGGCGGGACAGGAACCAGCGCGTGTAGTCCTCCGCCGCCTGCGCCAGGCGGCGCTCGGGCGGCTCGAAGCGGCCATAGCGCAGGACCAGGGTCTGCGGAAAGGTCAGCGTGGCCTCGCCGAAATGCAGAAAGTTGAGGTAGGCGCCGAAGTCCGCCTCGTCGACGCCGACATCGAGCACGCGCGGTGAATGGCGCGCCGCCAGGTACTGGCCGATCGCCGCCGACTCGCTCATCCACACCTCGCCATCCAGGAAGGCGGGGATGGTGCCGAGCGGGTTCACCGCGAGGTACTGCTCGTCCCGGCTGCGCGGCGGAAAGGGCAGCACCTTCAGTTCATAGGGCAGTCCGAGCTCTTCCAGCATCCACAGCGCGCGGAAGGATCTGGCGTTGATGCAGTGATAGAGGGTCATCGTCATCGGTGTTGGGCTCCGGAAAGCGGCCTCAAGCAGGCCGGAATATATCCACCTTCGTCTCCAGGCAGCGTCGCAAGCTCAAGTCCGTCGCACCGATCCCGTACCAGCTATCCGGCTTCTGGAAGAAATC
>JAKLLJ010000063.1:0-465 GCA_023150215.1 Thauera sp.
ATGAAGTTGTCGTCCGCAGTGGCGACGAGCGCCTCGCTGCGCCGGGTGTTGATGTGCGCATAGTGGTAGCGCTCGCCATCGAACACGATCGCGGTCCAGTTAAAGGGCGAGGCCGGGCGCGGCGCGGCGTCGAGCCTGACGACCGGGATGCCTTGCGCGGCGGCGTAGGCGCGTGCGGCATCGATCGCCTCGCTGCGCCCGGTCGCCTGCACGCCCACCCAGCCAGCGAGCAGCACCAGCGCCGTCGCCGCCGGCACCCGGCTGCTGCGCCACAGCGTGCTCGCGAGCAGGCCGGCGAGGAGGATGCCGGTGAAGGGCAGGTCGATGATGAAGCTGGTGCCCCAGCCAAAGCGCCGATCGGAGAAGGGCGCGAGGATCATGGTGCCGAACTGGGTGATCAGATCGCCGAGGATGTGCACGAAGATCGCGCTGCACACCACCAGGTAAAAGCTGCGCCAGTCCGCA
>JAKLLJ010000063.1:475-13423 GCA_023150215.1 Thauera sp.
GATCGCCAGCCCCCACAACGGCAGCAGGAGCAGCGAGTGGGTGACGCCGCGGTGACCACGGAGGTAAGTCAGCTCAGAGATCCAGCCGAGCACGAAATCGAGATCGGGAAAGGTCGCGGCCACGGTGCCGGCGACCACCATCTGCCACACCGGCGGCCTGGCGCCGATGACGGCTTGCGGCCCGGCGCCCGGCAGCGTGCCGGCAAACGCCTTGCGGCCGGCGAGCATGCGGCCGACCAGGGCACCGGAGAGGGCGTGGGTCAGTGTGTCCATCAGCTTCCGAAGATTGCCTTCATCAATTCATTGGCCTGCATCCGACGCAGCGACGGGATGCGCGCGCCGGTCGCGCGCGCTCACCCTTCGAGGCGCACCGGACGATGCGTCCATGTCAGGCGGAGAACCGCTCTGCCGCCGGCGCCCCCGGCCACAGGCGGGCAAGCACGGGCAGCAAGCCGCGCCAATCGAGCGCCGCCCGGGTATCGATCGGCAGCACGCGGGCAAGTTCCTCTCCTTCGAATGCCTCGCGACTGCGAAGTTGCGCCTCGAGCACCGCCTCGTCAGCCTCGGAGGCATCGCCGCCGGCCGCAATCCGGCTGCGCACGCGCGCCCGCAGCACCTCCGGCGGCGCATCGAAGGCAAGGATCACGAAGGGCACGCCGAGGGTCGCGGCGAGCTCGGCAAAGGCTCGCCGCTGCGCGCGCTTGAGGAAGGTCGCGTCCACCAGCGCCGGGCGCCCGGCCTCCACCACCGCACGCGCTGCCTCGGCGAGATGCGCATAGGTGCGCGCCGTCATCGCCGCCGAATACAGCCCAGCGCCGAACGCCGAGCCGCTCGCCGCCTCGGGCGCGAGTCCGCCCAGGCGCTTGCGCTCGACGTCGGCACGCATGCGAATCACCCCGCCCGCCTCCACCAGTGCCTGCGACTGGCTGGTCTTGCCCGCTCCCGACGGTCCGCAGGCCACCAGCAGCGCAGGCGCGGCCGGCGCCGCCTGCGCCTCGGCGAGCCCGAGGTAGTGCCGACATTCGGCGAGGCTTTGCGCACGCGCGGCGCCGTCGACCTGGGCGGCGCGGATAGCAGCGATCTTAGCGCGCACCATCGCGCGGTAGCTCAGGTAGTAGGGCAGCACACGCAGGCCGGCGTAGTCGCCGCAGCGCTCCAGCCAGGCATTGAGGAAGCGCCAGCCGAGCCCGGGCCGGCTGCGCGCCTGCAGGTCCATGACCAGGAAGGCGACGTCGGCGATCACGTCGGTCCAGCGCAGCTCGGCGCTGAACTCGATCGCATCGAACAGCCGTGGCGCGCCGTCGAGCACGATCAGGTTGCCCAGATGGAGATCGCCGTGGCACTCGCGCACCCGGCCGGCGGCCAGGCGCGCCTCGAACAGCGGGGCGAGCGCCGCGAACTGCGCTTCCGCCCAAGCCTCCACCCGGCCGAGGAGGGCGAGCAGCTTCGCATCGTCGATGCGTGCGCGCATCTGCGCGAAGTTCTGCCGCACCGGCGCGTGCACGGCCGCCGCATCGCCGAAGCCATCGCCCGGCTGCGCCACCGCCGCCGCGGCGTGGAACGCTGCGACGTGGCAGGCGAGGCGGTCGAAAAGCGCCGGCGCCAGCCCGCCCTCGTCGATCAGCCTCGAGAACAGCCCGGCCTGATCGAAGCGCCGCATCCGCACCAGGTAGTCGAAGGGTGCGCCGCAGCCGGCGTCGCCCTCAGCGCCCGGCGCAGCGGCCCCGGAGCCCTGGTGCCCCCCGGCACCGATCGGCACCTCGACGCGCGCATCCTCCGCAAGGCGCGGCGCCTGCGGCGAACCGCTCACCGCCACCACCGCCTCGTAGATCTCCGGGACCGTGCGCCGGTTGAGGCGGACTTCCGCCTCGCACGCCGCGCGCCGCCGGGTCGGCGTGGAAAAATCGAGGAAGCCCAGATCGAGCGGCTTCTTCAGCTTCCAGGCATGGTCGCCCGCGAGCAACACCCACGAGATATGGGTCTCGATCAGCTCCACCCCACCCTCCGACCCCGGCAAAACGCCAGGCCGGCGCAGGCTGTCGAGCAATTCTTCAGACGCGTGCATGGGAGATCTCCCCTCGAGGCAAGCCCCAATGGTAGTCGCGAGCATGCGCGCAGAAGATTTTTGTAGGAGCGCCGGAAGGCGCGAATGCGGCGCCGGTCTTCGTCAGCCGCGTCGATGGCTCGACCGCCGTGTTTGCGGCTGCCGCCGCTCCTACAGGGGGCTGCGGCAGCGGGATGGTGTGCGTAGGAGCGCCGGAAGGCGCGAACCCGGCGCCCATCGACCGCACCGACGTGCAGCACATGCCGCCGCTCCTACCGGCGCTTCACGCACGCCGGCGACGCGCAGGATCGCACTCGCCCCCGAAGCTCCCCTATCATCCTGTCCGCCTCCACGCCCACTCGCCGCCATGCCCGCCACCCCCTTCGCCGCCCTCGCCTGCCCGCTCGATCTGGCCCCGCTGCAACGCCACGGCCAGAGCTGGCGCTGCGCGGACGGCCACTGCTTCGACATCGCCGCGCAAGGCTATGTGAACCTGCTGCCGGTGCAGAACAAGCGCTCGCTCGACCCCGGCGACAGCAAGGCGATGGTGGCCGCGCGCCGGCGCTTCCTGGAAGCCGGCCACTATCGGCCGATCGCCGACGCGGTGGCGGACGCGGTGCTCGAGGCCGCTGCGCCCGGCCAGCCGCTCGCCTGCCTCGACGCCGGCTGTGGCGAGGGCTACTACCTGCGCCGGCTCGCCGCCGCCGCAGACGCGGCGCAGCCGCTCGCGCTGCTCGGACTCGACATCTCGAAGTGGGCGGTGCAAGCCGCAGCGAAGCGGGACCTGCGCGACCCTGCCGGGAACGCGGGGGGCGGCGCGGACGCCCACGCCGCCTGGGTGGTCGGCAGCAACGCCGGCCTGCCGGTGCAGCCCGCCACGGTCGACCGCGTGCTATGCACGTTCGGCTTCCCGGTCCATGCCGAATTCGCCCGCGTGCTGCGCCCCGGCGGCGAGCTGCTGCAGGTCGACGCCGGCACCGACCACCTGCGCGAGCTGCGCGCGGTGATCTACCCCAGCCTCAAGCCCGAGCGCGATGGCGAGCGCCCGCCGCCGCCCGGCTTCGCCGCCCTCGGCAGCGAACGCATGCGCTTCGTGATCGGCCTCGAAGGCCGCGACACGATCGCCGACCTGCTCGCGATGACGCCCCACCTCCACCGCGCCACCGCCGAGGGCCGCGCGCGTGCCGCGGCGCTGACCGCGATCGATCTCAGCGTCGATGTGCTGCTCACGCGCTTTGTGCGTTGCGGCGGGACAAGGCTGCCAGCAGCGTAATAGTCTGTCGTCTGCTTCACCTTGTGATATGTGTGAAGCCCACCAAAACAACACTGTTCCAGGAGGACGACGATGTCTTACACGATGCCCGAATTTCTTGCCCATGCGATCGCCATGGAGCGCGAAGCCGCCGAGCGCTACCTCGAACTCGCCGACATGATGGAGGCGCACAACAACCTCGAGGTTGCCGCCCTGTTCCGCGACATGGTGCGCTACTCCAACCTGCACGGCGACTCGATCGTCGAGCGCGCCGCCGGCCTTGAACTGCCCACGCTCAAGTCTTGGCAATACCGCTGGGTCGCGCCCACCGAGGTCGGCGACGAAGACGCCTTCGACTACACCATGACCCCCTGGCAGGCGCTGGAGTACGCGCGCGAGAACGAGGGGCGCGCGATGAACTTCTACCGCACCGTGTCGGAGGCCAGCACCGACCCGGCAATCAAGCCGCTGGCGATGGAGTTCGCCACCGAGGAAGCCGACCACATGATGGCGCTCGACAAGATGATCGCGCAGACGCAGCGACCGTAAGCGTGGCGTTGTTCGCGGAGGCGGTTCAAGCCCGGGCTCGGCCCCGCGAAAACGATGCTTACAGCACACCCGGAATCCTGGTCCGCAAGATTGCCGAAAGCACCGCCTTCGGGTTGCACCGATGGATGCGCCACGTAGTCGATCTTGCGGACAAAGGAAAATGCCGGCAATACCGCAAGAAACTCCATTTCAATGCAGCCTATATCCAGGGTTCTCAATCCTTGAGCCGACGTGCGCGGTGCGGCGCGCGCCGTTGATCAAATCCAACGTCGTTGAGCGGTGGTGTCGAGCATTGAGGCCCCTCATCGGCAAGGGTGTCGGATCATTCGTCGCCGGCCAGAGTTGGACATCGCCGGCGAAATGCCCGTCGCGACCACCGCACTGTTCAGGCCCGTGAAGGCCGACGCGGCGGTTGACACATCCTGGGCGCCGAGTACGACATGTTGATTGCCGCCCGGCGGGCAAGAGGGAAGCGGAGCGCCCATGAACACGCATCGGACGAACGGTGGCGACACGCGGCCTGCGATCGGAAACCGCGCCGATGAAGGCGCTATGCCCCCCGGCAAGACCTTGACCGCAATCGCAGGCCTGGCACTCGCCTACGCGCTGTCGACCCACCTCGGGCAGTGGGGAGCATGGTCGGCCAGCACGCCGCCGCTGCTCGCCCCGGCGGCAGGGGTGGCGCTCGCGGCCCTGCTGACCTGCGGGCTGCGGTGCTGGCCGGGCGTCTGGCTGGGTGCGCTGATCGCAGCGCTGACGTCCGGCATGACGGACATCGGTCTGCTCCTGTTGAGCGCAAGCGCCGCCACGCTGCAGGCGGCGTTCGGCGTGCTGCTGACTCGGCGGCTGTTCGAGGCCCGCGTCCCGCTCGCCCAACCTGCCGAGGCCCTGCGCTTCCTGTTTTACGCCGGCCCGCTGAGCTGCATGCTGTCCGCGTTCGCGGCGAGTTGTGCAGCAAGCCGCTACCCTTCCGCTGGCCGGCTGGCGGCCGAGGACGTCTGGCTGTTCACCTGGGCCGGCCAGGCGCTCGGAGCCATGCTCTTCACCCCGCTCCTGCTGCTGGCCTGGCCACGAATGGTGGCAAGCTGGCAAGGCGTGCGCCTTCACCTCGCCCTGCCCTTGCTCGCCACCACGCTCGTGCTGAGCGCCGCCAGCTACATCCTGGCCCAGATCGCCGACACGCGCCGCGCCACGCAGCTCGCGGACATCGCCGAACACATCGCGCATGACGCCCAGTCCGCCCTGCATGACGCTTATCAGCAGGTTCGCAGCGTCGAGCACTTCCTCTCCGTCAGCCCTGGGTTTGGCGCCACCGACTTTCATCGCCTCGGCGGCCTGAAGCAGGACGCATCCGGGCTCAAGAGCGTCGCCTGGGCGCCACGCATCGAGCGGCAGGCATTGGCGGCCTTCGAGTCCTCGGCTCGCGCGGAGCTCGGTCAGCCCGCCTACCGGGTCTTCGAGCCCGACGCCGACTGCAAGCCGGCCACGATAAGCCCGAAGGAGGTGTATTTCCCGCTCCTCTACGTCACACCCCAAAGCCGGTTCGCGAGCTTCGCCGGGCTCGAGCACGGCTTCGAGGCCCACCGCCGCCAGGCGATGAGCGATGCGGTCGATCAGCCCCACGGCTTCGGCATCGCCGTGGTGGTGACCTGCCTCACCGGACAGCTCGAGCTGTTCATCGACGTCCCCCACTTCGCAGCCGGCTTCGATCCACGCGAAGCCACACCCTCGGCGCGACGCGCAGCCCTGCAAGGCTACGTCGTCGGTGTGGTCGACGCCGCCAAGCTGTTTTCGAGCAGGATCGAGGCGACCCGTGACGAGGGGCTTGCCTTGCGCGTCGCCCTGATGACCGATCGCAACGAGCGGCTCGCATTGGCGGATACCTTCCCGGACGCCGCGGCAGGTCAATGGCAGGCCACGGTCGGCGACGCCTTCTTCCCGCTGCACGTCGAACTGCGTCCGTTGCGACCGACCGAGCTCGTCTTCCCCTTCTTTCCCCCCGCCGCACTGCTGCTCGGACTGTACGTCGTCGCCTTCAGCCTGATCACCGCGGGGCGTCAGGCAGCGACCGAGGCCGCCGTCTCGGCACGCACCACCGCCCTCCGCGCCAGCGAATCACGCCTGCGCATCCTGATCGACAACATGGCGGCCTTCGTCGCCGAGGCCACCCCCGAAGGAATCATCGTCGATGCAAATCGCACGATCTTCGCCCTGGGAGGCATCGACCGCGACACGGTGATCGGCCATCGCCTCGACGCCATTCCATGTTTCGCGCACTCGCCGGACAGCCAGGCACAGTTGCGCGCGGACATCACGCGGGCCGCAGGTGGAGAGGCCGTGCATCACGACCTCGAGGTGCTGGCACCCGACGGCACCTTCGTCCCGATCGACTTCATGCTGATGCCGGTCTTCGACGATGCGGGGCGGATCGTCAAGCTGATCCCGTCCGGTATCGACATCCGCGAACGCAAGGCGGCAGAGGCGGCGCTGCAGGTCTTCAACCAGAGCCTCGAGACGCAGGTGCTCGCCCGCACCGCGGCGCTCGCCGCCAGCGAGACCCGGCTCACCTCCGTGCTGCAAAACCTGAACGGGATGGTTTACCGTTGCCTGAACCAGCCCGGCTGGCCGATGGAGTTCGTGAGCCAGGGGGCTCACGAACTTCTCGGCGTGGACGCGGCGGACATACTCGCCGGCAAGCCCACGACGACGGACCTTACCCATGCGGATGACGTCCAGCGGATCTGGGAGGAGGTCCAGCACGCCATTTCGACTCATCGGCCCTATCAGCTCGAGTTCCGCATGCGCCATGCCGACGGGTCTTGGCGCTGGGTCATGGAGAAGGGGCACGCCGCCTACGACGAACACGGCAGGGTCCTGCACCTCGACGGTTTCGTCACTGACATCACCGCACGCAAGCTCGCCGAACAGGCGCTCGAGCGCAGCCACCGCGAGCTCGAGCAGCGCGTCGCCGAGGAAACCGAACAGGCGGTGTGCGCGCGCCGCGAGGCCGAACTCGCCAATCAGGCCAAGTCGGCCTTCCTCGCCACCATGAGCCACGAGATCCGCACGCCGATGAACGGCGTGCTCGGCATGCTCGAGATCCTGGAGCAGGGGCGACTGTCCGAACACCAGCGCGCGCAGGTTCGGATCATGCGCGACTCCGGCACGACCTTGCTCGCGTTGATCGACGACATCCTCGATTTCTCCAAGATCGAGGCCGGCCGGATCGAGATCGAGCGCACCCCGATCTGCATCGCCGGTCTGGTCGAAGGGTTGTGCACATCCCTGCTGCCGCTGGCGCAACGCCGCGGCTGCACCCTGACCGTGTTCGTCGCGCCCGAGAGTCCCCCGCAGGTGCTGGCCGACGGCACCCGCATCCGCCAGGTGCTGTACAACCTGCTGGGCAATGCGATCAAGTTCTCGGGCGGAAACCCCGGCCGCAGCGGCCGCATCGCCTGCCGGGTGAGCATCCAGCAGGCGCAGCCGCTGCGGCTCGCCTTCGAGGTCACCGACAACGGCATCGGCATCGACCCGGCGACGCAGGAGAAGCTCTTTCAACCCTTCACCCAGGCCGATGCCAGCACGACCCGCCGCTTCGGCGGGACCGGGCTGGGCCTGGCGATCAGCCGCCGCCTGGTCGAGCTGATGGAGGGCGACATTGCGGTGCACAGCCAGGTGGGCGATGGCAGCCGGTTCACCGTCACCCTGCCGGTCGCGGCCGTCGCCAGCCCGTCACCGCGGCTCGAGCCCGATCTTGAAAACCTGGACTGCCTGCTGCTCGAGCACCCGGAGATCGACACCGCGGCCTGCGAAATCTACCTCAATCATGCCGGCGCCCACGTCCGGCGCATCGACCGCCCCGACGATGCGCTCGAGTTCGCGCACCGCACCGCAAACCCGGTGGTGCTCGTGCATGCAAGTACCCAGGAGGGCCTGTTCGATCGCGCCGCGGCGCCGATCAACCTGCTGCGCGTGCAGATCGGGCACGGCCGGCGGCGGCGGCCACGAATCGACGCCCCCGACAGCGTGACAATCGACGGCGACGCCCTGCACCGGCTCGACCTGCTGGAGGCGGTCGCCATCGCCGCCGGCCGCGCATCACCGCGCGAATCGACACCCGGGCCGGACATCCTTCGTGGAGAGGGCACCGCGCTGACAGTCGGGCGGGCGCACGCCGAGCAGCGCCCCATCCTCGTCGCCGAGGACGACGAGATCAATCGGCTGGTCATCAAGGAGCAGCTCGCACTCCTCGGTTACGCCGCCGAGATCCTCGGCGACGGTGCGCAAGCGTTGGCGCGCTGGCGCACGGATGACTTTGCGCTCCTGTTGACCGATCTGCACATGCCGAACCTCGACGGCTACCAGCTCGCGGCCCGCATCCGCGAGTTGGAAGGTGGCACGCGCCACCTTCCGATCGTCGCCCTCACCGCAAACGCGCTGCGCGACGAGGCAGGGCGGGCCAAGGCGGCCGGCATGGACGACTTTCTGACCAAGCCGGTTTCGCTCGCCAACTTGCGCGCGGTGCTCGAGCGCTGGCTGGAAGCCAGCGAGCCGGCGCCCGAGCACGCCGGGGCCGCTGCAGACGCATCTCCCGCGGCGAGCCAACGGGCGCTCGACACCGACGTTCTCCGTCGTCTCGTCGGCAACAACGAAGAGACCGCCCGACGCCTGCTCGAAATGTACGCCCGCACGTTCGCCGCCACCGCGGAAGAGCTGCGCAAGGCCGCATCGAGCGGCGACCTCGGCGCGCTCGCGGCCACCGCCCACAAGCTAAAATCTTCATCGCGGTCGGTCGGCGCCCTGCCCCTGGGCGTGCTTTGCGAGGCGCTCGAGGACGCAGCGAAAGCCGCGGACAGCCTCGCCATCGCGCGCAAGCTGCACCACTTCGAGGACCTGATCGTGCAGGTGTCGAACGCACTGGCACACGAACTCGCGGCCGAGTCGGCCCCGCCCGCCGCCGAAGACAATCGGCTACGCATCCTGCTGGTCGACGACGAGGATTTCGCGCTCGAACTGCTTACCCGCCAACTCGCCGCGCAGGGGGTCCGCCAACTCACCGCAGTGTGCAGCGCCACCGAAGCCCTCGAGCACCTGGCAAGTCGCCGCGGTGCATTCGACATCATCATGACCGACCTGCAGATGCCTGGCATGGACGGCATCGAGTTCCTGCGGGCGCTGGCCCGCAGCGGCTTCGGCGGAGAGGTCGTGCTGATCAGCGGGGAGAATGAACGGATCATCCTGACGGCCCGCCATCTCGCCCAGGAGCACGGACTGCGCTTGCTGGGCAGCCTGAGCAAGCCGGTTCACCCGGATGCACTGCGCGCCCTGCTCGCACGCCACGACGACGTGCCGAAGAGCACCACCCAGGACCCACGCAAGGGCTATGATCCGGACGAACTGAGGCGGGCGATCGGCAACGGGGAGCTGCGCTGCCACTGCCAGCCGCAGGTCGATCTGTCGACCGGACGGCTCGTCGGCGTCGAGATCCTTGCACGCTGGCAACACCCGATCGACGGCCTGGTCTTCCCCGATCGCTTCATCGGCCTCGCCGAGGAAGCCGGACTGATCGACGGATTGACCCGCTCGATCGTGCACATCGCCTTGGACGAGACGCGCGCATGGCGCAATACCGGGCTGGCTTGTCGGGTCGCGATCAACCTGTCGATGGACAACCTCGGTGACCCGGGACTGACGGACTTCGTCACCGACGCCCTGGCCCGCGCGGGGCTCCATCCGCACGATCTGGTCCTCGAAATCACCGAGAGCCAACTGATGAAGAACCCACGGGCCGCACTCGACGTGCTCGCCCGCTTGCGCCTCAAGCGCATCCGGCTGTCGATCGACGACTTCGGCACTGGGCACTCCTCGCTCGTGCAGTTGCGCGACCTGCCCTTCACCGAACTCAAGCTCGATCGCAGCTTCGTCCACGACGCGCACCAGGATCCCAACCGCAAGGCGATCCTGGGCTCCAGCCTGGACATGGCCCGCGGGCTCGGCCTGCAGACGGTCGCCGAGGGGATCGAGGATCGCTCGGACTGGGACTTCCTGCGCGCATCCGGTTGCGAGCTGGCACAAGGGTATTTCATCGCCCGCCCGATGCCTGCGGACGCGCTCATTGACTGGCTCCCTACCTGGGAGGAGCGATTGCTCCGCGAAGGATTGACGAGCGACACCGCCGGACCGGACGCGACGCGGGCGCGAGCATGAGCCAGTAGCAAGGCTTCGCTCCCGCCACGGCCGCCAACGGAGTCCCTCACCGCAGAGAGGGTCCGGACTGCAGGCAAAACTCCGCAGCGAAGCACCCGTGATCGTCTTGTCCTTTTCCAGGAAGCCGCAATGCCCACCCTGTTGTCCTGCACCGTTGCGCTACCGCCCACCTACCGGCCCGGCGACATCCTCGCCTTCCACCGGCGCGACGCGCAGGAGGAAGGCGAGTCGGCAAGCGACACCGCCTTGCGCAAGGGGCTGCTCTGGGACGGGCTACCGGCGTGCCTGGCAGTGTGCTTCCAACCCGAGCGCGCGCAGGCCACGCTGACAATCGACGCTGCGGCGCACCCGGAACGGTGCGCGCTGCACTTCGAAGCGATGGTGCGGCGCATGCTCGGCCTGACCCAGGACATCGAAGCCTTCGAGCGCCAGCATCGCCACCACCCGCAGGTCGGCGCGCTGATCGCCCGCCAGGCGGGCCTGCGCGTGGCGGTGGCGGCGACACCGTTCGAAGCCTTGACCTGGGCGGTGACCGGGCAGCAGATCAGCCTGGGCGCGGCGGTCTCGCTGCGGCGCAAGCTGATCCTGGCCGCGGGCGTGCGGCACACATGCGGCCTCATGTGCTACCCGGACGCGCACCGGATCGCCGCGCTGACGGTGGGCGAGCTGCGCGCGGCGGGCTTTTCCGCCACCAAGGCGAACACCCTGCTCACCCTCTCCCGCCTGGTCGCGGACGGTGAGCTGCCGCTCGAGGCATGGCTGCAGACGCTTCCGGTGGACGACATCCGCGAACGCCTGCTGAGCGTGCGCGGCATCGGTCCGTGGACGGTCGACTACACGCTGTTGCGCGGTTTCGGCTGGATGGACGGTTCGCTGCACGGCGATGCCGCCGTGCGACGCAGCCTGCAAGCCCTGCTCGGCGTGGAGGAGAAGCTCGACGCGAACGATGCGCGCACCTGGCTCGCCGCGTTCTCGCCCTGGCGCGCGCTGCTCGCCGCGCACCTGTGGGCGGCGGAACGCATGACGGCCAGCGTGCCCTGACGCGGGGTTCCTCACCGCCAGGAAGCGATCCAGGCGCAGGCGGCGGTGTACCCGCACGGGCGGGTCACGTCCGCAAGCTGATCCGACTCCCCCGCACCCCCTGCACCACCTCGATCGCCACATCGATCTGCTGCTTCATCTCCTCGACGTGGGAGATCACGCCCACCGTGCGGCCGCGCTGCTGCAGGTCGATGAGCGCCTTCATCGCCATGTCGAGCGATTCGGGATCGAGGCTGCCGAAGCCTTCGTCGATGAACAGGGTGTCGAGCTGGACGCCGCCGGCGTAGGCCTGGACCACGTCCGACAGGCCGAGCGCGAGCGACAGCGAGGCCATGAAGCCTTCGCCGCCGGACAGCGTGCTCGCCGGGCGGCTGCGGCCGGTGTACTCGTCGAAGACCTCGAGGTCGAGGCCGCCGGCGCGGCGGGCATCGGCGAGGTCTTCGCGGCGCTCGAGCTGGTAGCGGCCGCGGCTCATCGCGGCCAGGCGCAGCGAGGCGGCGCGCAGCACGTCATCGAGGAGCGCGGCGAGCACGTAGCGCTGGAAGGTGAGATTGCGGCCATTGGTGCCGTTGGCGATGTCGGCGAGGTGGCCGACGACGCGGTATTCGGCTTCGATGGCGCCGGAGTCGCGCGCGATGTCGTCGAGGCGGGCGAGGGTTTCGGCGAGCGTGGCGAGCGCGCTGCGGGTGTGCGCGAGGCGGTCGAGCACCGCCTCGACCGCCGTGCGGGCGGTGGCGGCGCGGGCGTCGAGGGCGGCGAGGTCGGGGCGCACCAGGCCGGCGATGGCGCGCGCGGCACGTTCGGCGCGCTCGTGGGCCGCGGCGCGGCGGTGGTCGGCATCGCGAATCCTGGCTTCGAGCGCGAGGATGTGCTCGGCGGGCATGAGGGCGGCGCGCCAGGCGGACTCGGCGGCGCCGACCTCGACCGACGCCGCCGGCCAGAACCCCGCAGCACGGAGCGCGTCGGCAAACTGCGCCTGCGCCTCGACGTCGCGCACGGTCGTCGCCTGCACCGCCTCGCCCAGCGTGACGTGCTGCGCGCGCAAGGCGGCCGCATCGCTGGCGGCTTTGCCATGGGCGGCTTGCGCCTGCTGCAAGGCATGGTCGAGGCCCTGGCGCATGCGCTGCGCGGCGCTGAGCGCCGCCTGCAGCGCAGCAGGCGTGCGCAGCGCCTGCGGCACGCCGGCGCGACGCTCGTCGGCGACGTGCTGCGCCGAGCGCACCGCGCTGGACGCCTCGGCGGCGTGGGAGTGAAGCTGCTCGCAGGCCGTGGCGGCGAGGGCGAGTTCGCCATCGAGCGCGTGCAATTGCGCGCGCAGCGGCGCAAGTTCCGTCGCCGCGGCACGGGCCGCGTCGAGCCGGCGCCGAAATTCGGCGACCTCTGCGGCGACCGACTCGGCGGTGGCAGGCCGGCTACTCTCATCGGCCACCGCGCGTGGGCCGGCGGCCGCGCCCCCCTCGCAGGCCGCCCGGACTTCCGGCGACACGGACGAAAACCCGGCACGGTCGCCCGCGTCCACGCCGCCCTGCGTCGCAGGGCTCAGCGCCGCTGCGCGGGTGTCGACCTCGGCCGCAGCCGTGGCAAACGCCAGCTCGGCGGCGTTGAGCGCCTGGCGGGCGGCATCGAGCGCGGTTTCGGCCACGCGCGCGCGCTCCGCGGCAGCCTGCAACGCGTGCTCGGTGGGCAAGTCACCCTCGTGGCGGGCGGGCGCAGGGTGCTCGGCACTGCCGCACACCGGGCACGGCGCGCCGTCGTGCAGGTGGCGGGCGAGGATGGCGGCCTGGGCCTGGCGCCAGCAGGCGTCGAGCGCGCTGAAGGCCGCGCGCGCGTCGGCGGTGGCGCGCTGCGCCGCGTC
>JAKLLJ010000064.1 GCA_023150215.1 Thauera sp.
GGGCCATACGATGCCGATCAACCAGCAGGTCATGGACCCGCTGATGATCCAGCGCATGCTGCACGAGGCCATCAGTCCGGCACAGCAAGCGGCGCTCGAACGCGAACGCGAGCTCAACCTGTCCTTCGGCCGGCGTGATCTGGGCAACTTCCGGGTCAACGTGTTCTGGCAGCGCAACTCGATGGCGATCGTGGTGCGCTACATCCAGAGCGAGATTCCCGGCATCGAGGCGCTCGGCCTGCCGCCGGTGCTCAACGAAGTGGTGATGGAAAAGCGCGGCCTGGTGCTCGTGGTGGGTGCCACCGGCTCGGGCAAGTCGACCACGCTGGCGTCGATGATCGACCACCGCAACCGCAACCGCAGCGGCCATATCCTCACCATCGAGGACCCGATCGAGTACCTGTTCAGGCACCGCAAGTCGGTCGTGAACCAGCGCGAAGTCGGGATCGACACGCTGAGCTGGAGCGAGGCGCTGCGCAACGCGATGCGCCAGGCGCCCGACTGCATCCTGATCGGCGAGATCCGCGACCGCGAGACCATGCAGGCGGCGATCTCCTACTCGCAGACCGGTCACCTCTGCCTGGCCACGCTGCATGCCAACAACGCCTATCACGCCCTCAACCGCATCGTTAACTTTTTCCCGCTCGAAAATCGCCAGTTGCTCTACCTCGACCTCGCGGTCGCGCTGCGCTGCATCGTGTCGCAGCGCCTGGTGCGCAAGCCCGATGGCAAGCGCATCCCTGCGGTCGAGATCCTGATGAACACCCGCCACATTGCCGAGCTCGTCGAACGCGGTGAGCTCAACTCGATCAAGGAGGCGATGGAGCAGTCGCTCGCGCAGGGCTCCCAGACCTTCGAGCAGGCGCTCTACCGGCTCCATGCCGAACACATCATCACCCTCGACGAGGCGCTCGCCAATGCGGACTCGCCGAGCAACCTGCACTGGCTGATCAACAACGCCCAGGTGCAGACCGATCCGATGCTGACCGTCAAGGGCAACAGCTCGATCGCCGGCTTCGAGGCCACCAACACCGACGGTGCCTCGTTCCAGGAATTCACCCTCGACATGAACAACAACTAGTCGATCGCCGCCGCAGAGGGCGGCCGACAACACGCTCCCCATGCCCAACGCCGACTCCATCACGCCCACCTTCGTCCTCGCCTGCGAGCTGATCGCCCGCCCCTCGGTCACCCCCGCGGACGCCGGCTGCCTCGAACTCATCGCCGCGCGCCTCGCCCCGCTCGGCTTCCACCTCGAACGCATCGACACCGGCGGCGTGTGCAACCTGTGGGCGCGCCGCGGCACGCAGGCGCCGGTGCTGTGCTTCGCCGGCCACACCGACGTCGTCCCGCCCGGCCCCGATGCGGCGTGGCGCACGCCGCCCTTCGTGCCGACCGTGCGTGACGGCGTGCTGTACGGGCGCGGCGCTGCCGACATGAAGTCCTCGCTCGCCGCCTTCGTCACCGCGATCGAGCGTTTCGTGGCCGAGCATCCCGGGCACGACGGCAGCATCGCGCTGCTCCTCACCTCGGACGAGGAAGGCATCGCCACCCACGGCACGGTCAAGGTGGTCGAGACGCTCGCTGCGCGCGGGGAGCACCTCGACTACTGCATCGTCGGCGAGCCCACTTCGGTCAACACCCTCGGCGACATGATCAAGAACGGTCGCCGCGGTTCGCTGTCGGGAACGCTGCGCATCAAGGGCCAGCAAGGGCATGTCGCCTATCCGCAGCTCGCTCGCAACCCGATCCACCTGTTCGCCCCCGCACTCGCCGAACTCGCGGCCATCGCCTGGGACCAAGGCAACGAGTTCTTCCCGCCCACCACCTGGCAGGTCTCCAACATCCACGCCGGCACCGGTGCCAACAACGTGATCCCGGGCGTCTGCGAGGTGATGTTCAACTTCCGCTTCGGCTCGGTGTCGAGCGCGGAGGAGCTCAAGCGCCGCACCTGCGCGGTGCTCGACCGCCACGGGCTCGATTACGAGATCGACTGGCACCTGTCGGGCAAGCCCTTCATCACCGGCCGGGGCAAGCTGGTCGGCGCGTTGTCGGTGGCGATCCGCGACACGCTCGGCGTCGAAACCGAACTATCGACCACGGGCGGCACCTCCGACGGGCGCTTCATTGCCGACATCTGCACCGAAGTGGTCGAATTCGGCCCGGTGAACGCCTCCATCCACAAGATCGACGAATGCATCGCGGTCGACGCAATCGAGCCGCTGTCGCAGGTGTACGGGCGCACGCTGGCCCTGTTGCTCGCCGCACCATGCTAAAACGCCTGTAACCGAACCCTGGAACCCACTGACGATGTCCCACGATCACCAAGACGACGATGCCCTCGAACACGATCACGAGCACGAACACGGCCCGCTCGCCGAACTCGTCACCGTGCGCGACTGGCTGCGCTATGCCGTCACCCGCTTCAACCGGGCGGGCGTGTTCTGCGGCCACGGTGTGCACGACAGCTTCGACGAAGCCGCCTGGCTGATCCTCGGCAGCCTCGCGCTTCCGCTCGATCGCCTGGAGCCCTTCATGGATGCCTGCATCCCGTCCGACGAGCGCATCGGCCTGCTCGAGGCGCTCGAGCAACGCATCGACGAGCGCATTCCCACCGCCTACATCCTCGGTGAGGCATGGCTGGGTGACTTCCGCTTCACCGTCGACCCGCGCGTGATCGTGCCGCGATCCTTCTTTGCCGAATTGCTCGAAGACGGCCTCGCCCCTTGGGTGGAGGATGCGGACGCGGTGGGCAGCGTGCTCGACATGTGCACCGGTTCGGGCTGCCTCGCGATCCTGATGGCACATGCTTTCCCCAACGCCGTGATCACCGCGGTCGACCTGTCCGCAGATGCTCTCGAGGTCGCCCGCATCAACGTCGCCGATTACGGCCTGGACGATCGCATCGAGCTTGTCGAAGGCGATCTCTTCGAGGGCCTGGATGGACGTCGCTTCGACCTCATCCTCAGCAATCCGCCGTATGTGACGGCCGAATCTATGGACGCCTTGCCGGCCGAGTACCTGCACGAACCGCGGATGGCGCTCGCCTCGGGCGAGGACGGGCTCGATGTGGTGCGTCGCCTGCTTGCCCAGGCGGCAGCGCATCTGAACCCGGACGGTGTGCTCGCGGTCGAGGTCGGTCACAATCGCCACATCGTCGAAAAGGCGTTCCCAGACCTGCCCTTCAACTGGCTGTCGACGCGAGGCGGTGACGACATGGTTTTCGTGCTGCGCCGCAAGGACCTGTAAGGCGACGCGCCCAGCCCCTGCCCAGGAGGCCCGACCATGGCGAACCAGAGACCGATCCTGCTTGTCGAGGACAACCCCGACGACGAGGCCTTGACGCTACACGCGCTGTCGCGCAATCAGATTACCAACCCGGTGGTGGTCGCGCGCGACGGCGTCGAGGCTGTGGACTACCTGTTCTCGACCGGCACGCGTGCCGGGCAGCCACTGGCGGCGCTACCCGCGGTCGTGCTGCTCGACCTCAAGCTGCCACGCATCGATGGCCTGGAAGTGCTGCGCCGCATCCGCGCCGATGCGCGAACCACGCTACTGCCGGTGGTGATCCTGACCACCTCGCGCGAGGGCCTCGACCTGTCGCAGGCCTACAGCCTGGGCGCCAACAGCTACATCCGCAAACCGGTCGATTTCGAGCGTTTCGAGCGCGCGGTCGGACTGATCGGCCACTACTGGCTGGAGCTCAACGAGACCACCGACTCGGTCGCGCGCAGCGCGTATTGAGAAAGCGCCCTGCGGGGCGCGAACCCCGGTGCGTGCGCCGATGCGGGGCGCGCACAGAAGTTCGCGGCTGCCGCCGCTCCTACAGGACAGCACTGCATTCGGCAGCGTCTGTAGGAGCGGCGGCAGCCGCGAACTTTCCAACCCTCACCCGGCACGCCACCTGCCGCGGACCCGTTGATCGATTCGGCAATTCGGGTCCGCCGCGACGGACCGGGTCTCAACCAACCTCGTCAATCCACGCCTGCTGGATGCCTTCGAGGATGCGCTCGCCACAGCGCTTGGGGTCGTCGTCGAAATCGGGCAGCGCCATCACCCAGTTCATCAGGTCGACGAAATTGACCTTGGTCGGATCGACGTCGGGATGTGCGTCGGAGAGCTGGATAGCGATCTCCTGAACCTCGGTCCACTTCATGTCAGTGCTTTCCTTCGCGGGCCATGTTGATCGTGTAGCGCGGAATCTCGACCACCAGCGGTGTTTCGGCCACCACCGCCTGACACGAGAGGCGCGACTGCGGCTCCAGGCCCCAGGCCTTGTCGAGCAGGTCTTCCTCTTCGTCCTCGGCGGGCGTCAGGGACGCGAAGCCCTCGCGGACGACGACGTGGCAGGTGGTGCAGGCACAGGATTTTTCGCAGGCGTGCTCGATATCGATGCCGTTTTCGAGCAGCGAATCGCACAGCGTGGTACCGGGTACGGCCTCGATGACGATGCCGTCCGGGCAGAGTTCGACGTGGGGCAAAACGATGATCTGGGTCATGTTGGAAAGGATCAGAGTGGAATCTCGTCGACCTTGTGGCCAGCGAGCGCGCTGCGGATGCTGCTGTCCATACGGCGCGCGGCGAAGTCGTCGGTAGCGCGTGCAAGCGCGTCGACACCGGCCTTGATCGCGCGATGGTCGCTTCCCGCGCGCAGCTCGCGCACCCGGGCGATGGTGGCATCGATGTTGGCGCGCTCGGCCTCGGTGAGCAAATGGCCGTCCTTGGCAAGCGCCTGCGCGGTGGCCTCAATGACGCGGTCGGCCTCGACCTGCTGCTCGCGCAACGCACGTGCCGTCATGTCGTCACCGGCGTGATCCACGCCGGAGCGCAGCATCGCGGTGATCTCTTCATCGGTGAGGCCGTAAGACGGCTTGACCAGCACGCTCGCCTCGACCCCCGAGGACATCTCGCGTGCCGACACCGACAGCAAGCCGTCGGCGTCCACCTGGAAGGTCACCCGGATGCGCGCCGCACCCGCCACCATCGGCGGAATGCCACGCAGCTCGAAGCGGGCAAGCGAACGGCAGTCGGAAACGAGCTCGCGCTCGCCCTGCACGACGTGGAAGGCCATCGCGGTCTGGCCGTCCTTGAAGGTGGTGAATTCCTGCGCGCGCGCGATCGGCAGCGTGGCGTTGCGCGGCACGACCTTCTCGACCAGGCCGCCCATGGTCTCGAGGCCGAGCGAGAGCGGAATCACGTCGAGCAGCAGCCAGTCGTCCTGCTCGGCGCGATTGCCGGCGAGCACGTTGGCCTGCATCGCCGCGCCGAGCGCGACCACCTTGTCCGGATCGAGGTTGGTGAGCGGCTCCTGGCCGAAGAAATCCGCCACCGCACGCTGGATGTGCGGCATGCGCGTGGCGCCGCCGACCATCACGACACCCTTGACCTCGTCGAACGCAAGACCGGCGTCGCGCAAGGCCTTGCGTACCGGCGCGAGCGTCTTCTGCACCAGATACTTGGTCATTTCGGCGAACTCGTCGCGGGTGACGACCAGATCCACCTCCTCGCCCGAGGCCAAGCGCACGTGCACCGGCGCCTCGTCGCAGCTGGTCAGCAGTTCCTTGGCCTCGCGCGCCTTCATCTGCAGCCGGCGCGCATCTTCCAGCGAGGGGGGCGAGATCTTGGCGCGATCGAGGATCCAGCAGAACAGGCGGTGGTCGAAGTCGTCGCCGCCGAGCGCGGCGTCGCCATTGGTCGACAACACCTCGAACACGCCGCGGGTGAGCTTGAGGATCGACAGGTCGAAGGTGCCACCACCGAGGTCATAGACGGCGTAGACGCCTTCGGCCGCATTGTCGAGGCCATAGGCCACGGCGGCTGCGGTCGGCTCGTTGAGCAGGCGCAGCACGTCGAGGCCGGCGAGGCGGGCAGCGTCCTTGGTGGCCTGACGCTGGGCATCGTCGAAATACGCCGGCACCGTGATCACCGCGCCAAGCAGCGCACCACCGAGGCTGGCCTCGGCGCGCTCGCGCAGGCGACGCAGGATCTCCGCGGAGACCTCCACCGGGCTCTTGACCCCCTGCGCGGTGCGCAGGCGGACCATGCCGACGTTGTCCTCGAAGTCGTAGGGCATCGCCTCGATGTGGGCGACGTCCTTCAGGCCGCGCCCCATGAAGCGCTTTACCGAGACGATCGTGTTGCGCGGATCGACCGCCTGCGCCTTGAGCGCGCCCAGGCCGATGTCGATCGAGCCGTCAGCGCAGTAGCGCACCGCCGATGGCAGCATCGTGCGGCCGGTCTCGTCGGGCAGGCAGATCGCGATTCCGTTGCGCACGGTGGCGACGAGCGAATTGGTGGTACCGAGGTCGATGCCCACCGCGAGCCGGTGCTTGTGCGGCTCGGCGGACATGCCGGGTTCGGAGATTTGCAGCAGAGCCATCGGTGCAGTTCCGTGCCTTGTCGATTTTCTAGTTTTCCAGCGAGAGCAGCGCTTCGTCGATTTCCTGCTGCAGCTTCTCGATGAACATCAGCCGGCGCACGGTGTCGGCCGCTGATTCGTAGTCATGTACTTCATCGAGTTGCGCGGCAAGATGACCGCGAACCTCGCGCGCATGACCGAGCAGGCGCCTGTGCAGGTCCTCGAGCTCGGACACTTCGGCGGCCCCGCGCGCCTCCTCGACCGCCTCGCGCCACTCCATCTGCTCCATCAGGAACTCGGGCGACATCGCGGTGTTGGTCTCGAGCGCTGCATCCACGCCGGCGAGCTCGAGCAGATACTGGGCGCGCGAGAGCGGCTTGCGCAGTACGCGAAAGCCCTCGTTGACCCGCGTTGCCCACTGCATCGAGCGCCGCTTCTCGGCGTCGGACAGGTGGGCGTGGCGGTCGGGATGCACACGCCCCTGCAGTTCGTGCCAGGCGGCCTCGAGCGCACCTTCGTCGAGCGTGTAGCGACGCGGCAGGCCGAACAGGCCGAAGTAGTCCTGCGTGAGATCGATGCTCATCGCGCGCGGCTCAAACGTTGAAGCTCTCGCCGCACCCGCATTGATCCTTGACGTTCGGGTTGTTGAACTTGAAGCCCTCGTTCAGGCCTTCCTTGACGAAATCGAGCTCGGTGCCGTCGAGGTAGCCCAGGCTCTTGGGGTCGATCACCACCTTGACGCCATGGCTCTCGAACACCATGTCCTCGTCCTCGGTGCTGTCGACGAACTCGAGCTTGTAGGCCATGCCGGAACAGCCCGAGGTCTTGACGCCGAGGCGAATGCCGAAGCCCTTGCCGCGCTTGGTGATGAAGTTCGATACGTGGCGCGCAGCCGATTCAGAAAGGGTGACAGCCATGATTCCTCCTCTTCGATGCAGGCCGTTCAGGCCTCATGCTTCTTTTTATAGTCCGCAACCGCGGCCTTGATCGCGTCCTCGGCGAGGATCGAGCAATGGATCTTCACCGGCGGCAGCGCGAGCTCCTCGGCGATCTGGGTGTTCTTGATCTCGAGCGCCTGGTCGAGGGTCTTGCCCTTGACCCATTCGGTGACCAGCGAACTCGAGGCGATCGCCGAACCACAGCCATAGGTCTTGAACTTGGCATCCTCGATCACGCCGTCCTTGCCGACCTTGATCTGCAATTTCATCACGTCGCCACACGCGGGCGCACCCACCATGCCGGTTGCCACGCCTTCGTCGTCCTTGGCGAAGGAACCGACGTTGCGCGGGTTCTCGTAGTGGTCCAGAACTTTTTCACTGTAAGCCATGATTCATCTCCTGTGGGGAATCTGCCCCGTGTATTTGGACTGCCGCGCGCCGCCCGGGTGCTACCGGCGCACGCGAAATACCTGTTTTCGGTTCTGCCGCCTGCTCAGTGCGCGGCCCACTGCACGGTGTCGAGGTCGACGCCGTCCTTGAACATCTCCCACAGCGGCGAGAGCTCGCGCAGCTTGCCGATCTTGTCGTGGAGCAGCTTGATCGTGTAGTCGATTTCTTCTTCGGTGGTGAAGCGGCCGATGGTGAAGCGGATCGAACTATGTGCGAGTTCGTCGTTGCGCCCGAGCGCGCGCAACACGTAGGACGGCTCCAGACTCGCCGAGGTACAGGCCGACCCGGACGACACCGCGATGTCCTTGACCGCCATGATCAGCGACTCGCCTTCGACATAGGCAAAGGAGATGTTCAGATTGTGCGGCACGCGCTGCGCAAGGTCGCCGTTCACATAGGTGGCCTCGATGTCGGTGAGCCCGGCGAGCAGCCGGTCGCGCAGCTTGCCGACGCGTGCGTTCTCGGCGGCCATCTCCTCGCGTGCGATGCGGAAGGACTCGCCCATGCCGACGATCTGATGCGTGGCCAGCGTGCCCGAACGCAGGCCGCGCTCGTGGCCACCGCCGTGCATCTGCGCCTCGAGACGCACGCGCGGCTTGCGGCGCACATAGAGCGCACCGATCCCCTTGGGGCCGTAGGTCTTGTGGGCGCAAAAGCTCATCAGATCGACCTTGAGCTTGTCGAGGTCGATCTCGACCTTGCCGGTCGCCTGCGCGGCATCGACATGGAACACGATGCCCTTCGCGCGGCACAACTCGCCGATTTCGGCGATCGGCTGGACGACGCCGACCTCGTTGTTCACGAACATCACCGAAATCACGATGGTGTCGGGGCGGATCGCCGCCTTGAGCACCTCGAGATCGACCAGACCGTTCTCCTGCACATCGAGATAGGTTGCCTCGAAGCCCTCGCGTTCGAGCTCGCGCACGGTGTCGAGCACGGCCTTGTGCTCGGTCTTGACCGTGATGAGGTGCTTGCCCTTGCCTTGGTAGAAGTGCGCTGCGCCCTTGATCGCGAGGTTGTTCGACTCAGTCGCGCCCGAGGTCCAGATGATCTCCTTGGCGTCGGCATTGACCAGTGCGGCCACCTGCTCGCGCGCATCCTCGACCGCCTTCTCGGCCTCCCAGCCGTAGGCGTGCGAGCGGCTCGCCGGATTGCCAAAGCGCTCGGTCAACCAGGGGATCATCTTTTCCGCCACGCGCGGATCGACCGGAGTCGTCGCCGAGTAGTCGAGGTAGATGGGGAACTTCAGCATTGTGTCTCTCCGCACTTTCGTTGTTCGCGAATTCGGTTGGCGGCCAGCGCGGCCGGATTCAAGCCCCGATCGAGGCCAGGTTCTTCAGTTCGCCGGTGACCCGGGCCAGGGTTTCGATGAAGCGGCGCACGTCATCCGCGCGCGTGTCACGCCCGAGGCTGACACGCACGGCAGCGCGCGCCAGGGCGGGCTCCACCCCCATCGCAAGCAGGGTGCGGGATGGCTCCGGATGGGCGCTCGAGCACGCCGAACCGCTCGCGCAGGCAAACCCTGCACGATCGAGACGGCCGACGAGCGTCTCGCCGTCGAGGTCTTCGACAGCGAAGAATACGGTGTTCGGCAAGCGCGGTGCATCCAGCGAGAAAATTCGCGCACCGATGCCCGCGAGCGCCGCGCACAGTTCGTCGCGCAGTGCCGACAAGCGCCGCGCCTCGGCCTCGCGGCGGGCCACGGCGCGCTCGCAGGCCACACCGAAGCCGACGATCGCGGCCACGTTCTCGGTCCCCGAGCGTAGCCCGCGTTCCTGCCCGCCACCTGCGATCAACGGCGACAGCTCGACACGCTTGTCCACCACCAGCGCGCCCGCACCCAGCGGACCGCCGATCTTGTGCGCCGACACGCTCATGCCGTGCACACCGAGCGCGCGGAAATCGAGCTCGGCCTTGCCCAGCGCCTGCACCGCATCGGTATGGAACCAGGCACCGGCCGCACGCGCGTCGCGCGCCAGGCCGGCGACGTCCTGCAGCACGCCGGTCTCATTATTGGCCCGCATCACCGACACCAGCTGCGGACGCATTGCGAGCATCGCCTGCCACGCCGCGACATCGATGCGACCCTGCGCATCGACCCCGATCTCGTGCAGCGTCCATCCGGCGCGCTGCAACTGGCGTGCGGGTTCGCGCACGCAGGGATGTTCGATGGCGCTCACTGCGACCACACCCGGACGCAGGTTGGCAGCAGCGCCCTTGAGGAACAGGTTGTTGGCTTCCGAGCCACCGCTGGTGAACAGCACCTCGGTCGCGTGCGCACCGACCGCCGCGGCCACGCGCGCACGCGCCTCGTCCACCGCCGCGCGTGCCTGGCGACCGTATTCGTGACGGCTCGACGGGTTGCCGAAGCGTGCTGGCTCGGCGGCACCGAGCCACGGCAGCATCGCTTCACGCACCGCCGGGTCGAGCGGCGTGGTCGCGTTCCAGTCGAGATAGGTGGGAGAGAACGCCATCGCAGGTTCAGATCGCGGCAATCTCATGCACCGGCATGCGGCTGCGACGACGGATGCTCTTGATCACGGTCGTGTCCGGATCGGGCCGCACCTGTCGGCTAACCAGCGCCTCAAGGCTCACCGAGTCGAGGTAGGCGTAGATGCGCTGATTGAGGTTGGACCACAGATGATGGGTCGAGCACACGTGATCGTCGTGGCAATTTTCCTTGCCGCCGCACTGGGTCGCATCGAGCGGCTCATCCACCGCGACGATGATGTCGGCGACGGTGATGTCGGCCATCGGCCGTGCCAGGCGATAACCTCCGCCCGGCCCGCGCACGCTGCTCACCAGCTTGTGCCGGCGCAGCTTGCCGAAGAGCTGCTCGAGATAAGAGAGCGAGATGCGTTGGCGCTCGGCAATGCCTGCCAGCGTGACCGGGCCGTCACCCTGACGCGAGGCAAGGTCGATCATCGCGGTCACCGCAAACCGGCCCTTGGTCGTAAGTCGCATTGCGCTCTCCTCGAAGGCATTCCAGGACATGCGGTCACCGGCAACGATCCGGCCCGTCCAATATCCCATCATTTTGGTCGAGTATATGTATCCCGACAAAAACGGTCAACTAATGGAAAGCCAGGCGCAAGGAGCCCGGCGCACGGCGCGAAAGCGCTCAGGGAACACCACCCGGCAGTGCTCAATCGACCATGCGGGACAAGCGCCCGGCATCGAACTCGTCACCCGGCTCCACCGCCTCGTCCAGCTTCACGCCAGCCGCCTCCAGGCGCGCGATGATCGCCTGCAGGCGGCGGTCGGTCTCGACCGAGTGATCGAGCAGCCCGTGCAGCGCCTTCGACACCGGGTCATCCATGTCGCGGGTGACGCCATAGGCGCTGAAGCCGATCTGCTCCGCCTTCTGCTCACGCGCCGAGTCGCGCTCGGCGTCGAGGATGCGCGCCGGGTTACCCACCGCCGTCGCACCAGCCGGAACCGGCTTGACGACCACCGCATTGGAGCCGACCTTGGCACCATCGCCCACCGTGAAACCGCCAAGCACCTTCGCGCCCGCGCCGATCACCACGCCACGACCCAGGGTCGGGTGGCGCTTGGTGCCGCGGTAGAGCGACGTGCCGCCGAGGGTGACGCCCTGGTAGATCGTGCAATCGTCACCGATCTCGGCCGTTTCGCCGATCACCACGCCCATGCCGTGGTCGATGAACACCCGGCGACCGATCTTCGCACCAGGGTGAATCTCGATCCCGGTGAGCAGACGCCCGACGTGGCTCATGAAGCGCCCGGCCCAGAACCAGCCGCGGCGCCAGGCACCGTGCGCAGCGCGATGGAAGATGAGCGCGTGGATGCCCGGGTAACAGGTCAGCACCTCGAGCGTGGAGCGCGCGGCGGGGTCGCGCTCGCGAACGCTGGCCAGATCTTCTCGGAGGCGACTGAACATGATGGAAAAACTCCCGGGTGCACGGATGGACAAATGGCCGCTGCGCCCGACCGAACGCGCCGCCGCCAATTCCCGATAATTTTAATCGACTATAGCGCCCCGCCGAAAGCCCGCAGCGTTCGTCACGCTTCCGCCCTCTAGGAGCGGCAGCAGCCGCGAACACGGCGGCCGGTCAATCGACGCGCTTCCCCACCCCTGCGCCGTGTTCGCGCCTTCCGGCGCTCCTACAGGGCACGCTCAGCCGCGGCGGCGCGGGGTTTCGAAGGTGGTGAGCATGCCACGCAGCAGGGCGACCTCCTCGCGCTCCAGGCGTACCCGGTTGAACAGGCGCCGCATGCGCGGCAGCAGGCGCTTGGGGTTGGCGGGGTCGTGGAAGCCGCTGGCGGTGACCGCGCGCTCGAGGTGCGCCATGAAGCCCTCGAAGTCGGCATGGGTGGCGGGCTCGGGCTGCAAGTCGGCGGGTGCGGCGGCCTCCCCGAGCGCCGCCATGCGCAGTTCGTAGGCGAGCACCTGCACCGCCGCGCCGAGGTTCAGCGAGGAGAATTCCGCGTCGGTCGGAATGGTCACCGGCAGGCTGCACAGCGCGGCCTCCTCGTTCGTCAGCCCGCTGGTCTCGTTGCCGAACACCAGCGCGACCATGCCGTCCCGGGTGCGCCCCACCAGTTCCACCGCGGCATCGCGCGCCTGCAGGCGCGGCAGCGAGAGCTCGCGTCGGCGCGCCGTCAGCGCCGCGGAGAACACCGCGTCGGCGAGCGCCTCCTCCAGCTCCGCGAGTCGCGCCGCGTGATGCGCGCGCAACTCGGCGACGCGCGCCGCGATGCCGCGAAACGGCATGCCGTGCGACGGCAGCACGAGCGTGTCGGTGGGAAGACCCTCGTAGGCGGAGATCGACTTCAGGAACCGGCCCAGCGGGTCGCCGTCGGGGTCGGACGACCACACGCTGACGTTGGTCGAGATGCGAGGCAGCAGCATGTCGCCCGAGATCAGGAGCCCGGCCTCGCGCGCGTGCAGCGCGGCATGCTCGGGCGAGTGGCCGTAGCCCGGGATCACGGTCCAGTCGCGCGCGCCGA
>JAKLLJ010000065.1 GCA_023150215.1 Thauera sp.
TCGACCGCGATCGTGTCGCCGACCTTCACGAACAGCTCGATCACCGGCACCGCGTCGAAGTCGCCGATGTCGGGCACCACCACCTCGACCACACCGCCGCCCCCTGTAGGAGCGCCGGAAGGCGCGAACGGGGCGGGCGCGGGGGCCGGGATAGGCGTGGGCGCGGCGGCCGGGGCCGTGTTCGCGGCTGCCGCCGCGCCTACGGTGGAAGCGGCGGCACCGGCAGCCTCGACCTTGATCAGCACGCTGCCTTCGCCGACCTTGTCGCCGAGGGCGACCAGCACTTCTTTCACGACACCGGCGATGGACGAGGGCACGTCCATCGTCGCCTTGTCGGATTCCAGCGTGGCGATCGCGTCATCCACCGCGATCGTGTCGCCCACCTTCACGAACAGCTCGATCACCGGCACGGCGTCGAAGTCGCCGATGTCGGGCACCTTCACTTCAATGAGTTGGCTCATGTTCTCAGTCTCCTTGCGCGCTCAGACCGACATCGGGTTGGGCTTGGACGGGTCGAGCTGGTACTTGACCAGGGCTGCGGCCACCTTGTCGCGGCCGATCACGCCGTCATCGGCCAGCGCCTTCAGCGCGGCCAGCGTCACCCAGTGCCGATCCACCTCGAAGAAGTGGCGCAGGTTCTCGCGGGTGTCCGAGCGGCCGAAGCCGTCGGTGCCCAGCGTCACGTAGCTGCCCTTGACGAAGGGACGGATCTGCTCGGGGAGCATGCGGATGTAGTCGGTGGCGGCGATGACCGGACCTTGGGCGCCGTCGAGCTTCTGCGCGACGTGCGACTTGCGGGGTTCTTCCATCGGGTGGAGCAGGTTCCAGCGCTCGACGTCCTGGCCGTTGCGGGCGAGTTCGTTGAAGCTCGGCGCACCCCAGAGGTCGGCTTCGACTCCCCAGTCGGCCTTGAGCAGGTCGGCTGCGGCGATCACCTCGCGGAAGATCGTGCCCGAACCCATCAACTGCACGCGCGGGCCGGCACCGGCAGCGCTCTTGCGGAAGGCGTACAGGCCCTTGATGATGTCGGCTTCGGCGCCCACCGGCATCTCGGGATGTTCGTAGTTCTCGTTCATCACCGTGATGTAGTAGTACACGTCCTCCTGCTCGGCGAACATGCGGCGCAGACCGTCCTGCACGACGACGGCGACCTCGTACTGGAAGGTCGGGTCGTAGCTCACGCAGTTGGGGATCATGTTGGCGAGCAACAGGCTGTGGCCGTCCTCGTGCTGCAGGCCTTCGCCGTTGAGCGTGGTGCGACCGGCGGTGCCGCCGATCATGAAGCCGCGCGTGCGCTGGTCCGCGGCCGCCCAGCACAGGTCCATGGTGCGCTGCAGGCCAAACATCGAATAGAAGATGTAGAACGGGATCATCTGCACGCCGTGCACGCTGTAGGCGGTGCCCGCGGCGATCCAGTCGGCCATCGCGCCGGCTTCGTTGATGCCTTCCTGCAGCACCTGGCCGGTCTTGCTCTCCTTGTAGAACATGAGCTGGTCATGGTCTTCGGGGACGTAGTTCTGGCCTTCCTGGTTCCAGATGCCGTACTGGCGGAACATGCCCTCCATGCCGAAGGTGCGGCTTTCGTCCGGGACGATCGGCACGATGTGGCGGCCGATCTGCTTGTCCTTGAGGAGCGTGTTCATGATGCGCACCACCGCCATCGTGGTCGACAGCTCGCGGCCTTCGCCCGAGGCCTTCAACAGCGCAGCGAACGCCTCGAGCGCGGGCACGGCCAGCGGCGCGGCCTTGGTGCGGCGCTGGGGCAGGAAGCCGCCCAGGTCCATGCGGCGCTGCATCATGTACTTGTATTCGGGGGAGCCTTCGGCGAACTTCAGGTAGGGCAGTTCTTCGAGCTTGTCGTCGGGCACCGGCAGGCCGAAGCGGTCGCGGAAGCGGCGGATCGCTTCGACGTCCATCTTCTTTTGCTGGTGGCTGATGTTCATCGCCTCGCCCGCCTGGCCCATGCCGAAGCCCTTGATGGTCTTGGCGAGGATCAGCGTGGGCTGGCCCTTGTGCTCGGAAGCGGCCTTGTAGGCGGAGAAGATCTTGAACAGGTCGTGGCCGCCGCGGTTCAACTGCCACACCTGATCGTCGGTCCAGTCGGCGACCAGCGCGCGCAGCTCGGGCGTGTTGAAGAAGTGCTCGCGCACGTAGGCGCCGTCCTTGGCCTTGAAGGTCTGGTACTCGCCGTCGCAGGCATTCATCATGCGCTGCTTGAGAATGCCCTGCTTGTCGCGGGCCAGCAGCGCATCCCACGCGGTGCCCCAGATCACCTTGATCACGTTCCAGCCCGCGCCGCGGAACTCGGATTCGAGTTCCTGGATGATCTTGCCGTTGCCGCGCACCGGGCCATCGAGGCGCTGCAGGTTGCAGTTGATCACGAACACGAGGTTGTCCAGCTTCTCGCGCGCGGCCATGCCGATCGCGCCGAGCGACTCGACCTCGTCGGTCTCGCCGTCGCCGAGGAAGGCCCAGACCTTTCGCTGCTCGGCGCGTGCCGCGTCGATCATGTTGCGGCTGGCCATGTACTTCATGAAGCGCGCCTGGTAGATCGCGCACAGCGGGCCCAGGCCCATCGACACGGTGGGGAACTGCCAGAAGTCGGGCATCAGCCACGGGTGCGGGTAGGACGAGATGCCCTTGCCGCCCACTTCCTGGCGGAAGTTGTCCATCTGGTCTTCGGTCAGGCGCCCGAGCATGAACGCGCGTGCATACACCCCCGGCACCGAGTGGCCCTGGAAGTAGATCATGTCGCCGTCGTGTTGCTCGGAGGGCGCGTGCCAGAAGTGCGAGAAGCCGACGTCGTACAAGGCCGCGGCCGAGGCGAAGGAGGCGATGTGGCCGCCGACGTTGGTGTCCTTGTTCGCGCGCACCACCATCGCCATCGCGTTCCAGCGGATGTACGAGTGCAGCTTGATCTCCATGTCCGGGTCGCCCGGGTAGGGCGGCTGCTGCTCGGCGGGAATCGTGTTGATGTATTCGGTGGTGGCCGAGTACGGAATGTTCACCCCTTCCTGGCGCGCCGTCGCGATCAGCGTCTCGATCAGGTAGTGGGCGCGGGCAGGGCCTTCACGTTCGACGACGGCGGCGAGCGACTCCAGCCATTCCTTGGTTTCCTGCGGATCCGCGTCGGTGTGGGGGGCTACGTTGCTGTTTCCGGTCATGGCTTGTCTCCTCATGACGTTCGGTTGGCGATTCCTGCCCGGAAGGGCAAGGGGTTTCTGCTTGCGGGCACGACCATGCCGACTGCGGGCGGCCAGCTTTTCATAATATAAAACGTCTTTTCGCTATGTGCAACAGCATTTCGTCAGAGGGTGGCCACGGCGGCTTCTTTGTCGATCTCCCGGTCAAGGTTTGGCGGCGTCTGGTCGCGCTTCGTGCGCGAACACCACCGCGCCGTTGCGGATCTCGCCAAGGTGAATCTGGTGCGCGCTGCGCAGGGTTTCGTGGTTGTCGCGCGAGTAGGGGCGACGGTAGGTGAGGATCGCGCCATGCACTTCGGCGTCGAGGTTCTCCAGTGCTTCGCGGATGCGCGTGCCGTCGGTGCTGCCGGCCTGGCGGATCGCTGCGGCAAGCAGCAGCATCGAGTCGTAACCCTGCGCGGCGGCCGGTGGCACCGGAATGCGCGCGCTACCGGTGGCGCGCTCCCAGGCCTGCAGGAACCGCGCCTGGGTTGCTGTGCGCGCCTGGGCAATGAAGGTTTGCGGCATGCGCACGCCTTCGGCGTTGGCTCCGGCGGCATCGATGAAGCTGGACATCGCCAGTGTCCAGCTGCCGATGATCGGTACCCGCCAGCCCATGCGCGCCATCTCGTTGGCGATGTGGGCAAGCTCAGGCCCGATGCCATAGGTCAGCACCGCCTCGGCACCTGCGCCGCGGGCGCGCTCGAGCAGCGGGCGCATGTCGGTCTCGCGCAACTGGAAGCGCTCGACTGCCACGGGAGCCAGACCGCGCTTGCGCAAGGTGGCGATCAGGTCGGCGCTGCCAAGCACGCCATAGTTGGTGGCGTCGTGGAGGATCGCGAGGCGGGCGAAGCCGCGCCGCCCCACGGCTTCGTCGACGATTACGGCCGCCTGCAGCGCATCGTTGGCCGAGACGCGGAACACGTAGTTGTCAGGGAACTCGGGGGGTTGGAATTGCTTGGTGATCAGCGTCCCGGTCGCCACCGAGGTGATCACCGGAATGCGCGCCAGCTGATAATGGCGCTGGCTGGCGAGTGCGACCCCGGTGTTGACGATGCCCAGCCCGGCGACCACGCCGTCGCGATGCACGAAGTCGCGCACGATCTGTGCGCCGAGTTCGTTGCTCGCCTCGTCGTCGCGCTCGACCAGTTCCACGCGCCGGCCAAGCAGGCCGCCGCCAGCGTTGACCTGCGCGGCGGCGATGCGGATGCCTTCGCGCATCGCCAGCCCCATGGGGGCCGACGGGCCGGAGAACGGACCCGACACGCCGATGCGCAGCGGCGCACGCTCGCCTGCGCCTGCGGGCGTGGAGGATGCGCCGACTGCTTCAGCCGGGAAGGCCTGTGCCGACAAATTCGGCACAAGGAGCAAAACGGTCACGAGGGCAGGTCCGAGCAGCGCGATGAGCGAGTTCATCTATGCACTGTAGGCAGCGTGCCGGGTAGCAAAAATTGGCGGAAACCCGACCCTGTGCTCGCTGCAATGCAGCACAAAAACCCTTTGATCGCCGCGCAGTTAGGGTTAGACCCGATGACATGGGCAGCAGCCCTCGACAAGAATCACATCCCTTTCGTCGCCGTCCTTCCGGTATTCCTCATGCAACAAGCCGCCGCCCGGGCATCGCCATCGCGCTGGTACTGGGCCGTGCCCTACGTCGCGGTGACTCTGCTGGCGCTGTCGATGCTCGCGGTCGTATGGCTGCTGCAGGCGCGTGAGACGGCGGTCGAGCGCGACGCGCTGGCGCGCGACCTGCAGTGGACGGAGCAGTCGATGCGGCGGGCCATGTTGTCGACCGAGGAGTTCCTCGTCCAGCTTGCGCGCGACCTGTCGGCCGGCACGCTCGACCATGACCGCTTCCAGTTGGGTGCCAACGAGCATCTGGCCGTGAATCCGGCCTTGACCAACATCGCCTGGGTCGATCGCGACCAGGTCGTCACCTGGTCCGCGCCCTTCGACACCCGCGACCTGCTCGTCGGTGAGGCCTTGATCGACGACCAGGTGCAGGCCTTCCAGAACAGTGCGCTGTCCGCGCGCCTGACCTACGGCCAGCCCTTCCTGGGCGGGCGCGGCGAAGCCGTCCTCGAGGTCTATGCGCCGGTGCTGCGCCGCGGTGACTCGCTCGGTGCGATCGTGGCCGTGTACTCGGTCGAGCGCATGGTCAGCCGGCTGGTGCCGGGGCGATTCGCCGAGCAGTACCGGCTTGCGATCCTCGATCGCGACGGCCGCGCGCTCACCCTCAGTTCGGCCCTGCCGCCGGCGCAGGCGCCGTTGTCGCTGACTCTCGCGCTCGACCCGCCCGGCAACGGCATGGCCCTGCAGGCAATGGCTTTCCGCCCTGGCGGCAGCCTGCTGCGTACGCTGCCGACCGCGCTGATCCTCGGCTTGTCGCTGCTCGTGCTGTGGAGCCTGTGGACCTTGCGTCGCCATGTGCAGCGCCGGGTGCAGGTGGAGAAGGAGCGCGACCAGTTGTTCGATCTGTCGCTCGACCTGCTGTGCGTGATCGACCTCGACGGCCGCTTCTGGCGTTGCAACCCCGCCTTCGAGCGCGTGCTCGGGCTCGATCCGCAGCGCCTGCCGGGGCGTTCGCTGATCGATTTCGTCCACCACGACGATGTCGCCATCACGCTGGCGATGCTGCGCCGGCTTGCCGGTGGCGAGCCGGTCGGTCTGGAGAACCGCTGTCTTTGCGCCGATGGCAGCTACAAGTGGCTGATGTGGAGCATCAATCCGGTGCGCGAGGAGCGCCTGGTGTATGCGGTCGCCCACGACGTCACCGGGCGCAAGGCCACCGAAGATGCGCTGCGCGCCGAGTCGGCCTTCCGCAAGGCGATGGAGGACTCGATGGTCACCGGCCTGCGCGCGATCGACTTGTCCGGGCGGATCATCTACGTCAACACGGCCTTTTGCCGCATGATCGGTTTCGACGAGCACGAGCTCGTCGGTGCCGGGCCACCGTTTCCCTACTGGCCGCCCGAGCATCTGGCCGAATGCGAGCGCAACCTGTCGATGACCTTGTCGGGGCGCGCGCCGCGCAGCGGCTTCGAGATGCGCATCCGGCGCAAGAACGGCGAGCGCTTCGATGCGCGCTTCTACCTGTCGCCGCTGATCGACCTCACCGGTCGCCAGACCGGGTGGATGGCCTCGATCACCGACATCACCGAGCCCAAGCGCGTGCGCGCCGCACTCGAGTCGGCGCACGAGCGCTTCGAGGCCGTGCTCGACGGGCTCGACGCGGCGGTGTTCGTGGCCGATGCGCGCACCGACGAGATCCTCTTCGCCAACCTTGCTTTCAAGCGCATCCACGGCTTCGATGCGGTCGGGCGCACGGTGCGCGGGGTGGCGGTGCCGCAGCCCGAGCGCGGCGACTATCGGGTCGATCCGCGCAACCTGTCGCCGACCGACGTGCCGCGCGAGCTCTTCGACGGCGAACTGCAGCACCCCGTGTCCGGGCGCTGGTACCACGTGCGCGAGCAGGCCACGCGCTGGGTCGACGGTCGCGTGGTGCGCATGGGCATCGCCACCGACATCACCGATCGCAAGCAGACCGCCGAGGTGGCGCGCGAGCAGGAGGAACGCCTGCAGCGCACCGCACGGTTGATCACCATGGGCGAGATGGCCTCGACCCTGGCGCATGAGCTCAACCAGCCGCTGGCGGCGATCGCCAACTACTGCGCGGGGTCGGTGACGCGTCTGCAGGCGGGCAACGCGAAGATCGAGGATGTGCTGGGCGCGATGCAGAAGGCGAGCTTCCAGGCCGAGCGTGCGGGCAAGATCATCCGCCGCGTGCGCGAGTTCGTGAAGAAGAGCGAGCCGCGGCGTTGCGCAGTGAACATCGCCGAGGTGCTCGAGGACGCGATCGGCTTCGCCGACATCGATGCGCGCCGCACCGGCATCCGCATCCACATCGAGGTCGAAGCCGATCTGCCGCGCGTGTACGCCGATCGCATCATGATCGAGCAGGTGCTGCTCAATCTGATCCGCAATGGCCTCGACGCGATGGCCGACACGCTTCCCGAGGCCCGCGTGCTGGCGGTGCGGGTGCGCACCAGCGGCGCGGAGGCGGTCGAGATCGCGGTGGTCGACCGTGGCCACGGCATCAGCGAAGAGGGCAGGGCACAACTATTCACCCCCTTCTACACCACCAAGACCGAGGGCATGGGCATGGGGCTCAACATCTGCCGCTCGATCGTGGAGTTCCACAACGGCCGATTGCTTGTCGACGCCAACCCCGAAGGCGGTACCATATTCTCCTTCACCCTGCCCACGGAGAGCGCAATTGAGCGTAGCGCCCGCAGCGCCTGACCAGATCGTACATGTCGTGGACGACGACGAAGCCCTGCGCGACTCGCTCGTGTGGATGCTGGAGGCCAACGGCTACGCGGTATCGGCACACGACTCGGGGGAGGCTTTCCTGGCCGCCTGCGGCGCCACCATGACCGGCTGCATCCTGCTCGACGTGCGCATGCCGGGGATGAGCGGGCTGGAGGTGTTCGAGGAACTCGGTCGCCGGCGCTGCGGCTTGCCGGTGGTGTTCATCACCGGGCATGGTGACGTGCCGATGGCGGTGTCGGCGCTCAAGCAGGGCGCGGTCGATTTCATCGAGAAGCCCTTCGGCGAGCGCGACATCCTGCGCCTGGTCGAGCAGTGCCTGCAACTCGAGCGCGACACCCGCGACCGCCGCCTGCAGGAGGCCGACACGACACGTCGGCTCGGCCAGCTCACCCAGCGCGAGCGCGAAGTGCTTGAACTCATCATCGTCGGCCGGCTCAACAAGCAGATCGCCGACACGCTCGGAATCAGCATCAAGACGGTCGAGGTGCATCGCGCGCGGGTGATGGAAAAGATGGGGGCGCAGTCGCTCGCCGAGCTGGTGCAGCACGTCGTCGCCCTCGACCCCGGCGCGTCCGCGCGCTGATTCGGGGAGGCGGCACTGCCGTCGCCGGCCGATGCCGGCGGAACTTGTCCTTCGCCGGGCGGCCGAAGCTGACCCGTGCGCAGCCGCCGACGTGGCGTGCCAATCCCTTGTCGTGACTGCCCTCGAATGACCGGAATCAACGCACTTTTCCTGCTCACCGGCCTGCTGCTCTTCATCAGCGTGCTCGCCAGCACCATCTCGGCCCGGCTCGGCCTGCCGCTGCTGCTGCTTTTTCTCGGCGTCGGCATGCTGGCAGGTGAGGATGGGCCCGGCGGCATCGTCTTCGAGGATTTTTTCATCGCCTCGCTGATTGGCCAGGCCGCGCTGTCGGTGATTCTGCTCGATGGCGGCCTGCGCACCCGGGTGAGCAGCTTCCGCGTCGCCCTCAAGCCCGCGGCGGTGCTGGCGAGCTGGGGGGTGGTGGGTACCGCCGGCCTGCTCGGCATCTTCGCCACCTGGCTGCTCGATGTGGATTGGCGGCTGGGCATGCTGCTGGCAGCCATCGTCGGCTCGACCGATGCGGCTGCGGTGTTCGCGCTGCTGCGCAATAGCGGCGTGCGCCTGAACGAGCGCGTACAGGCGACGCTGGAGATCGAATCGGGTGCCAACGATCCGATGGCGATCCTGCTCGTCACCGCGCTGGTCGGCATGCTGCTCGAGCCCGAGACCGCCACCGCTGGTGGATTCGCCTGGATGCTGGCGAGCCAACTCGGCCTCGGTGCCGTGCTCGGGCTGGGCGGAGGCTGGGTGCTGTCGCGGCTGATGGCGCGGCTGTCGCTGCCCGATGGCTTGTATGCGCTGCTGATCCTGTCCGGCGGCACGCTGGTGTTCGCCGCCACCAACCTGATGAACGGCAGTGGTTTTCTCGCCGTGTACCTCGCCGGCGTGGTCGTCGGCAACCGGCGCAGCCACGCCACCGAGCACGTGCTGCGGGTGATGGATGGCCTGGCCTGGCTGGCGCAGGCCGGCATGTTCGTGGTGCTCGGCCTGCTGGTGACGCCCTCGCAGATGCTCGATTACGCCCCCCAGGCGCTGGCGATGGCGGTGTTCCTGATGTTGGTGGCGCGCCCGCTGGCGGTGCTGATCGGCCTGGCGCCCTTCCGCTACGCGCGCAACGAACTTGCCTATGTGAGCTGGGTCGGGCTGCGCGGTGCGGTGCCGGTCGTGCTGGCGATCGTGCCGGTGGTGATGGGTGTGCCCGATTCGCAGTTGCTGTTCAACGTCGCTTTTGCCGTCGTGCTGTTGTCGCTGCTGGTGCAGGGGGCGACCGTGCCGATGGCGGCGCGCTGGCTCAAGGTCGAGGTGCCGCCGCGCGACGAGCCACGTGACAAGCGCGAGGTCTGGGTGGGCGACGAGGCCTCGGTCGACCTGCTCGAGTATTGCGTGATCGCCGGCTCGCGTGCCGAAGGCCGCCATCCGGATGATCTTGCCGGGGATTTCCCGGGCCGTGATGTGCGCTGCGTGGCCTTGGTGCGAAGCGGACGCCTGCAGCGCCTGAGCGCTGACACACGCCTGATCCCGGGTGATGCGGTGTGGATGATCGCGCCTGACGAAATCGCCGACAGCCTCGCGCGCACTTTCGCCGGCAGCGGCGGCGAACTCATCGCCAACGCCAGCTTCTTCGGCGAATTCGTGGTCGATCCCGACAGCGGCGCCAGCGATCTTGCCGACGCCTACGGTCTGCTTATCGACGACGGCGAGCGCGCGATGACGATGAGCACCCTGCTGCGCGCGCGCCTCGGCAGGCCGGCGGTGGTTGGCGACCGGGTGGAGATCGGCGCCTTCGTGCTGACCGTGCGCGAGATGGGCGACAAGGGTCGCATCACCGCGGTCGGCCTCAAGTGCCCGCCTTTTGGCGGGCTGCGCTGAACGGCAAGGCGTAAGGCGGTGACCGCCGCGATGCTGTAAAATCCGCGCTTTTTTCGGGGGCTTGAAGGATGACTGCTCGCATCATCGACGGCAATGTGCTCTCTGCGCGGGTGCGTGGCGAAATCGCAGAACGCGCCGCTGTGCTGACGGCGCGCGGCGTGCAGCCCTGTCTGGCGGTCATCCTGGTCGGCGCTGATCCGGCCTCGGCGGTCTATGTGCGCAACAAGGTTGCCGGCTGCGAGAAGGCCGGCATGCGCTCGCTGCGCTTCGACTATCCCCATGACGCCAGCCAGGAAGAGGTCATGGCCAGGCTCGCCGAGCTCAACGCCGATCCTGCGGTGCACGGCATCCTGGTGCAGTTGCCGCTGCCCAGGCACCTCGACGAGACTGCGGTGCTCGAAGCGATCGACCTGAAGAAGGACGTCGACGGTTTCCACGCCGAGAACGTCGGCCGCCTGTCGCAGGGCCGCGAGGCCTTCATCCCCTGCACTCCGCATGGCGTGATGAAGATGCTCGAGACCGCCGGCGTGCCGGTGCAGGGCGCCGAGGCGGTGGTGATCGGACGCTCGAACATCGTCGGCAAGCCGATGGCGACGCTGCTGACCAACGCCGGCGCCACCGTCACCGTGTGCCACTCCAAGACGAAGGATCTCGCCTTCCACACCCGCCGTGCCGATATCCTGGTCGCAGCCATCGGCAAGCCGCGCTTCGTCACTGGCGACATGATCAAGCCGGGCGCCACCGTGATCGACGTCGGCATCAACCGCCTGCAGGACGGCCCCGACGCCGGCAAGCTGTGCGGCGACGTGGATTTCGAGTCCGCCAAGGCCGTCGCCGGTGCGATCACCCCGGTGCCGGGCGGCGTGGGGCCGATGACGATCACCATGCTGCTCGAGAACACCGTGATTTCCGCCGAACGCGCCGCACGCGCCGCCGGCAAGTAAGAGGCAGGCTGCGCGGGCCGGGCTTGCGGCCCGCCCCCTTGCCCGACCGATCTTTCAGGACTGCGAGATGAGCGAAACCAAACCCGTCGTCGGCATCATCATGGGCTCCAACTCGGACTGGCCTACGATGAAGGCCGCCGCGAAGATGCTGGAAGACTTCGGCGTGGCCTTCGAGGCCAAGGTGGTCTCCGCCCACCGCACCCCCGACCTGATGTTCGAGTACGCCGAGGCGGCGCGCGGTCGCGGGCTCAAGGCGATCATCGCGGGCGCCGGCGGTGCGGCCCACCTGCCGGGCATGGTCGCGGCCAAGACCACGCTGCCGGTGCTGGGCGTGCCGGTGCAGTCGAAGGCGCTGTCGGGGCAGGATTCGCTGCTCTCCATCGTGCAGATGCCCAAGGGCATCCCGGTCGCCACCTTCGCCATCGGCGAGGCGGGCGCGGCCAACGCCGGCCTCTTCGCGGTGGCGCTACTTGCGATCGAGGACGCCGCGCTGGCGCAAAAGCTTGCCGACTTCCGTGCCCGCCAGACCCAGGCGGTGCTCGACATGACCCTGGATTGAGCGTCGCATCATGATTCTCCCGCCTGCCACACTCGGCATGCTCGGTGGCGGCCAGCTCGGCCGCTTTTTCGTTTCGGCCGCGCACGAGATGGGCTACAAGGTCTGGGTGCTCGACCCCGACCCGCACAGCCCCGCCGGCCTCATCGCCGACCGCCACTTGGTCGCCGCCTACGACGACTACGTGGCACTCGACACGCTGGGCAACGAATGCGCCGCGGTGACCACCGAGTTCGAGAACGTCCCCGCCGACACGCTCGACTACCTGACCAAGTTCATTCCGGTGCATCCGGCGGCGAGCGCGGTCGCGGTGTGCCAGAACCGCATCGCCGAGAAGACCTTCCTCGCCGACCACGGCCTGCCGCACGGCCCGTTCGCGGTCATCCGCAGCGAGGACGACGTGCGCGCCGCCAACGCCGGCCTGTTCCCGGCCATCCTCAAGGTCGCTCGCTTCGGCTACGACGGCAAGGGACAAGCCCGCGTTGCCGACCGCGACGAGGCGCTCGCCGCCTTCCTGCACTTCAAGGGCGAGCCCTGCGTGCTGGAGAAGATGCTGGCGCTGGATTTTGAAGTGTCGGTGGTGCTGGCGCGCGACGAGGCGGGCACAGTCCGCGCCTTCCCGACCGGCGAGAACCGCCACCGCAACGGCATCCTGGATGTGACCATCGCGCCGGCGCGCGCGTCGGCCTGCCTGCGCGACAACGCACAGGCGATCGCCGAGCGCATCGCCGACAAGCTCGGCTACGTCGGCACGCTGGGGGTGGAGTTCTTCGTCTGCGGCGGCGAACTGGTGGTCAACGAGATGGCGCCGCGCCCGCACAACAGCGGCCACCACACCATCGACGCCTGCGATGCCAGCCAGTACGAGCAGCAGGTGAGGGCGGTATGCGGCCTGGCGCTGGCCACACCGCGCCAGCACTCGGCAGCGGTGATGGTCAATCTGCTCGGCGAGCTGTGGTACGAGGACGGCAAGGGCGAGGCCGGGAAGAACCACGGCACCTACCGCGAGCCCGACTGGTCGCTGCTGCACGCGGTGCCCGGTCTGCGCCTGCACCTGTACGGCAAGCACCACGCCCGCCCGGGGCGCAAGATGGGCCACTTCGTGGTCACCGGCGACGATGCCGAGACCGTGCTCGAGCGCGCGCTCGCCGCGCGTGCCGCGATCGGCATCCACGACGAGTGAGCACGGGCCGATGAGCAATCCCGCGGCCAGGCCGCGCGGCCGCATCGAGGCGCCCACCACTGCAGCGATC
>JAKLLJ010000066.1 GCA_023150215.1 Thauera sp.
TCGAGCAGAACGCCAACCTCGCGCTCGAGTTCGCGCAGCGCGGCTACGTGATGGAGTCGGGCAAGATCACACTCACTGGAAGCGGCGCGGAGTTGCTGACAGATCCCAAGGTGCGCGCGGCGTATCTGGGCGAGGAGGCGTAGGGGGGAGGCGGGAAAGCGGGCCTGCTCACAGGCCTGCCAGCAGGGGGCGCTCGGGGAGCGAAAGCGCTAAGATTGCGCACCTTTTTCGCGCGCCCTCTCCATGCAGAACCTCAAGTACTTCACCTGGTCCATCGGCTTCACCGTCTTCGGCCTCATTGGCGGCTATCTGGTCGGCGGCTGGTCGGCCGTCTTCATCGTCGCCGTGCTGGCGGTGCTGGAAACCTCGCTGTCCTTCGACAACGCCGTGGTCAACGCCACCGTGCTGCGCCACATGGACGAGAAGTGGCGCCAGCGCTTCCTGCTGTGGGGGATCCTGATCGCAGTGTTCGGCATGCGCATCGTGTTTCCCCTCGCCATCGTCGGCGTGGTCGCCAACATGGGGCCGATGGCGGTCATCGACCTCGCGCTCTTCAAGCCGGACGATTACGCGCGCATCCTCACCTCGGCACACCACGAGATCGCGGCCTTCGGCGGCGCCTTCCTGATGATGGTGTTCCTCAAGTTCTTCATCGACGTGAACAAGGACACCCACTGGCTCGCGCCGATCGAGGCCCCGCTCACCCAGCTCGGCCGCCTGGAGGCGGCGCAGATCATGTTCACCCTGCTCGCAATCCTGTCGAGTTCGGCCTGGCTCGACGGCGCCGAGCAGCGCATGGAGTTCATCGTCGCCGGCGTGTGGGGGCTGATTGTCTACATCCTCGCCGACGGCATCGGCGCGATCATGGGCGGTGAGGAAGGCGAAGGCAGCCAGGTGGTCGCCAAGACCGGTTTCGCCGGCTTCATGTACCTCGAACTGCTCGACGCGTCGTTCAGCTTCGACGGCGTCATCGGCGCCTTCGCGCTCACCAACAGCCTGCCGATCATCGCCATCGGTCTCGGCGTCGGCGCCATGTTCGTGCGCTCGTTCACGCTGATGCTGGTGTATCGCGGCACGCTCGAGGCCTACCGCTACCTGGAGCACGGCGCGTTCTGGGCGATCGGCGCGCTCGCGGCGATCATGTTCATCGGCGTGCATGTGCACATTCCCGAGACCATCACCGGCCTGATCGGCGCGGTGTTGATCGCCGCATCCTTGTGGAGCTCGATTCGCCACAATCGCCTGCACGCCGCCCGCGCCTGAGCCGGGCCGCGCCCCTGTAGGAGCGCCGGCAGGCGCGAAGACGGTGGTGGGGATGGCCGCCGGTTCGCGCCTGCCGGCGCTCCTACAGCAACCACCGTGGCACCGCTGCCTTGTAGGAGCGCCGGAAGGCGCGAACGCGCCGTTAGCCGCGAACGCGGCGAAAACCGCCGGCGCCTCTTGGTCCGTGTGCCCGCTCAACTTGCGCCATCGAGCGCCTCGATCTCGCAGAGCCCGGAACGCATCGGCTGCGAGCCGCTGACCGGGTCGACGCGGCGGTCCGACACCAGGCGGCTGTAGTTCGCGCCCTCCTCCGACAGCGCGTCGTAGCCATCCGCCCCGCCGCGCGCGCCGGGCTGCCACCAGCCGTACTCGACCCACACCACGCGCGCATCGAGCGCGGCGTCGAAGCGCGCACGCATGCGGATGCGGCCGTTGGCCGTGCGCACGCGCACCCGGTCGCCCTCGGCGATGCCGCGTGCGTGCGCCGCATCCGGATGCAGGTGCACCGCCGGTTCGGGCGAGCGGCGGTGCAGCGAGGGCGCCTGGCGGTCCTGGCCGTGGCGGAAGTGGCGCAGCTTGGCGGTGGTCATCACCAGCGGGAAGTCCGATCCGCGTTCGCCAAAGGGCGAATCGACCGGCTCGACGAAGGTCGGCAGCGGCGGCACGCCGTGGGCAAGCAAGGCCTCCGAGTAGAGCTCGACACGCCCGCTCGGGGTGCGAATGCCCTCCTCCAGGTACTTGCGATAGCGCGTGACGCCAGGCCGGGCGAGGCCGCCTGGCGTGCACCGCAGTTGGTCGAGGCTCACCCCCACGGGGGCGAGGACGTGGGCCAGCGCGGCCTCCAGGTCGCCACCCCAGAAGTGCTCGCCCAGGCCCAGGCGCTTGGCCAGCTCGAACACCACCCAGGCGTCGGCGCGGCTTTCGCCGAGTGGCTCGATCGCGGCCGGGCGCAGCTGAACCCACTGCTCGGCGGCCTGGCTGCCCTCGAAGCCGACCCGCAGGCCCTCGCGCTCCCAGGGCGTGCAGATCGGCAGCACGATGTCGGCGAGCGCGGCGGTCGGCGTCAGGGTCACATCGGCATAGGCGCAGAACTCGAGCGCGCCCAGTGCCCGCGCGCCGCGCTCGGCGTCGGCATGATTGAGCAGGAAGTTGCGCCCGAAACCGAGCAGCGCGCGGACCGGATAGGGCTTGCGCCCGAGGATCGCGTCGTAGAGCACGTCCGAGCCGATCAAGGCGTTGCGCGCCGGCCCGATCCGCGACTGCTCGAGCCCGATGCAGCGTGCGCGCTGGGTGGCTGCGAGCAGTTCCTTGCCGGAAACGTCGTTCGCCGGCAGTGGCGTGAACGCCACGTTGCCGCCGGGCGCATCGAAACTGCCGGTGAGCGCCATCAAGGTTGCGATCGCGCGGTCGGCCTGGGTGGCGTTGGTGTGCTGGCACACGCCGGCCCAGCAGTAATAGGCGACCGCCGCCCCCGCCTCGTGCAGCAGGCGGGCAAACTGCTCCACCTGTCCGCACTCGATCCAGCACAGTGCCGCCACGCGCTCGGGCGTGTAGGGGGCGCACGCCTCTTCGTACAACGAGAACGCGGTGCGGCAGCGCACGGGCTGCCCGTCCGCGCCGGCCAGCTCGCACGCGCCCGCCAGCGCCGGCTGCGGACCTGCGTCGCCACGCGGTCGCGCCGCCTGCGCACATGCGATCGTCGTCCCGTCCGCGCCCAGCGCCACGAAATCGTCCGCGGCCGCACCCGCAGGCGGCACGGCGAGCTCGCCCGCGCGCACAAAACGGCCGGTATCGCCGCGCACCAGCAGTGGCCCGTTGGTGAAATCGCGCACGAAATCGGCGTCGAACCAGCCCTGCGCCAGCATCACGCGCGCCACGCCGAGTGCGAGCGCCCCGTCCGCCCCCGGGCGCACCCGCAGCCACAGGTCGGCGCCCGCGACGAACCCGGCCTTGCGCGGATCGACCACCACCACGCGTGCGCCACGTGCCTTCGCGTCGCGGATCGACAGCGCGTTGTTGAGCCAGGTCTCGCGCGGGTTGTGGCCCCACAGCACGATGCAGCGGCTGTGTGCGAAATCGGGCGTGGCGATGCCGCGGCCGAAGGTGTGCACATGGGTGAAGTCCTTGTGCCAGTTGCAGATCTCGGTGCCGTTGGCGACGTTGGGGCTACCGAAGGCGTTGGCCAGTCGCTCGATCCAGCGGATGTCGTCGGCAATCGGTGTGCCGCTCGGCGTGGCGATCGCAAACGCCACCGCCTCGGGACCGGACTCGTCGCGCACCCGCGCGAGCGCCTGCGCCACCCGATCGAGCGCCTCGTCCCACGAGATCTCGCGCCAGCCCGGGTCGGCGTCGCCCTTGGGCCGCGTGCGCAGCAGCGGGCGCAAGACCCGCTGCGGGTCGTAGACCAGCTCCGGCGCCGCCCGCCCCTTCACGCACTGCGCGCGCCCGGTCGGATGCGCGGGGTCGGGCAGCTGCGCCACCAGGCGCCCGTCCTCCACCACCATGCGCGAGCCGCAGCGCGACTTGCACAGGCCGCAGAAGCCGGGGATGGAACGGCGCGAGGCGGACGATTCCGCCGAGGGATCGTCGGGCATGGTGGGCGACATGACGTTGTGCTCCAATCGAGGGCAAGGCGCTTGCCTGCGGCTTTTTCAATGCTAGCAGCCTGGCGCCGCACGCCAACCCGGAGATTTCCATGGAACGCCTTTTCGTCTACGGCACGCTCGGCCCCGGGCGCCCCAACGAACACGTGATGCAGAAGATCGGCGGCACCTGGCAGCCCGCCAGCGTGCGCGGCCGCCTTGTCCACGCCGGCTGGGGATTCGAGCGATCCGGCTTCCCCGCCCTGGTCCTCGACGAGCACGGCGAGGAGATCGCCGGCCATGTCTTCGTGTCGCCGAACCTCGCCGCCCACTGGCCCGCACGGGATGCCTTCGAGTTTGCCTCCTGGGTATCGGGTGTGTTATTCGCTGGGCGACAACCCACCGTTGACTCGTTCGCCACACTGTAAATGGCACCGACCCTGCTTGCCTCCGGTTGAGTGACTACGAGCACATTCGCATCAGCATTCTGTCGACAACAACAGCGGCAACGATGGCAAGCACTTGCTTGACCCGTCTATGGCTTCACGGTTTAGGCTGTGCACATGGACAACTTCCGCATCACTGCACTGGGCCGGCGCTTCGGTCTCTCGCGCTCAACCCTACTGTATTACGACCGCATCGGCCTGTTGCGTCCGTCCGGACGCAGCGAGGCAGATTACCGCTTGTACTCATACGCGGACTGCGACCGACTAGCACGCATTTGCGCCTTCCGTGAAGCCGGAATCAGCCTCGATGATATTGCCCACCTGCTGGATGCCGACGCACCACATGGTCCGATCCTGGAGCGCCGACTGCGCGAAGTCGGGCAAGCCATGACGGCGCTGAAGGCACAGCAGCGCGTAATCGCAGGCATGCTCCGAACGGCCGCTTCAGGACCTGATGCGGCAGGGCTGGACCGCACGCTCTGGCTGGAATTGCAGCGCGCTTGCGGCCTCAATGCGGCGGCGCTCAACCGCTGGCACACCGAATTTGAATGCCGCGCACCGGCGGCACATCACGCATTTCTCCTGAGGCTTGGGCTCAGCGAGAAGGAAGCCATCCAGGTCAGAATGCTGACCCGTAACATCGAGAACAACACCATGTCGATGCACTACTTCTTTGAGCTCTTCGAAGGCCTTCCTCGCCAGGGACCAGGCTGTGAAGAAGCCACCCTGCAGGCCCTGCGCCGGCTCAACCACCTGCCCGCCAACGCCGTGGTGCTGGACATCGGTTGCGGCAGCGGCCTTCAGACCCTCACACTGGCGCGCGAGCTGAAAACGAAGATTCTCGCCATCGACAACCACCCGCCGTTATTGCGCCGTCTGGATCAAGCGGCAAGGGAAGCTGGGCTCGGTGTGGAGACGCAAGAGATGTCGATGATCGACATGCCTTTCGCCTCGGAGCACTTTGATCTGCTGTGGGCCGAAGGCTCGATCTTCATCATCGGCCTGGCCCGCGGACTGCAGGATTTTCGCAAATACCTCAAGCCGGGCGGCTACCTGGCCTTCACCGAGATGTGCTGGTTCGAAGCCGATCCGCCTGCCGAGATTCGCGCATATCTCGACCGCGTGTATCCCGACATTCGGTCAATGGCAAAGATCTGCGAACTCGCTCAAGAGAATGGCTATGCGCTCGTCGACAGTTTTAAGATGCCGACCAGTGCATGGTGGGACGATTACTACACGCCCATGCTTGCGCGAATTCAATCGCTCAAAGGAAAGAACGCTGGCATCAGCGAGGCCGAAGCCGTGTACGCCGCCTGCGAGGAAGAAGTCGCGATGTACAGCCGCCATTCGGCAAGCTACGGTTACGGATTCTTCATAATGCAGAAGCGCTGAACAGGCAAAATGTCAATACAATGGAGCAAAAGGGCCCAAAAGGCCTCAACGGAATATCTGCCGACTTGCAGGGCTGAAAGCGAAGTGCCTTCCGCCCTCTGGGAATAGCGCGTTGGTAACGTTGTTCTTGATGCCACAAAACGTCGGAAGGTGCCGGCAGCTCTTTTCCGCCCTGGCCCCCTCTCTGATCCGCTCCAACTGGTTGCATTCTGATTGCCCAGCAGCCCGCTTCGGGGTCGACGCCAGTCATCCGTCACGAACGTCCTCTGCCCCCTCGGTTATCGTCCGCCACTCCCCGCATCAACATCCCACCCCATGCGCCACCAAGGAAAAATCACCACCTGGAAGGACGACAAAGGCTTCGGCTTCATCACGCCCAACGGCGGCGGCGAGCCGGTCTTCCTTCATGTCAGCAGCCTCGCCAACCGCCAGCGCCGGCCGCAGGGCAACGAACTGGTCAGCTACGAGCTCGCCACCGACGCCAAGGGGCGGCTGCAGGCGAAGGCCGTCGCCTTCGTCGGCGAGCGCGCGGTCGCGCCGGCCGCACCGGGGCGCAGCGCCCTGCCCCCGCTGTTCGCGGCGGGCTTCCTCGCCTTCCTGGCGGTGCTGGCCTGGCTCGGACGGCTGCCGCTGGGGGTGCTCGGACTGTACGCGGCGGCGAGCGTGGTGGCCTTCCTCGCCTACGGGCACGACAAGTCGGCCGCCGTGCGCAACGTCTGGCGGGTCAAGGAAAACACGCTCCACCTGTTCGCGCTGCTCGGCGGCTGGCCGGGGGCGCTGGCAGCGCAGCGGCTGTTTCGCCACAAGTCCTCGAAGGCTTCGTTCCAGACCACCTACTGGATCACCGTCGTGCTCAATTGCGCGGCGCTCGGCTGGCTGCTGTCGCCTTACGGGGCACAGACGCTGCAGGCGGTGCTCGGGGCGGTCTGAGGGCCGGCACCGCAATCGCACTCGGACCGTTCATGCGGGCCGCTTTCTTGGGGACCTCAGTGCCCGCCATTCCCATCGTCAGCAAGATCCTGAAGACCTGTGACCGGTCTGGCAGGCCGAGCGCGAAAATCACCCTGATATCGCAAGCGGGCAATGCAAAAGCTCTTAGACTGCAGTCGTAGCTTTCGCACTGGAGCTCCCGTGCTTGAACACACCCTTCTGATCGTCGATGACGAGCCGGCCAATCTGGCGGTGCTGACGCACCTTTTGCGGCCCCACTACCGCGTGCGTGCCGTCAATTCCGGCAGCCGCTGCCTGGTCGCGGTGCAGCCGCTGCCAAGGCCGGCTCTCATCCTGCTCGACGTGATGATGCCCGAGATGGATGGCTACGAAGTCCTGGCGAGGCTGCGCGCCGACCCGGCGACGCGCGACATCCCGGTGCTTTTCGTCACCGCCCTCGACGACGATGTCAACGAGGAGCGCGGCCTGGCCCTGGGCGCCGCCGACTATCTCACCAAGCCGATTCGCCCCGGCGTGCTGCTGGCCCGTGTGCGCACCCAGCTCGATGCCAAGCGTGGCCGCGACTTCTTGCGCGACCAGAACGCCCTGCTCGACGCGGAAGTGGCGCGGCGCATGCGCGAGAACGAGCTGACCCAGCTGGTCAGCATCCGCGCCCTGGCCCATCTCGCCGAAACGCGCGACCCCGAGACCGGCAACCACATCCTGCGCACGCAGGGCTATGTCCACCAGCTCGCCACCGCGCTGCAGCGCCACCCGCGCTTCAGCGCTGTGCTCACACCGCGTTACATCGACCTCCTCACCAAGTCGGCGCCGCTGCACGATATCGGCAAGGTGGGGGTCCCCGACGCCATCCTGCGCAAGCCCGGCCCGCTGACGCCGGAGGAATGGGCGGTCATGAAAACCCACGCCGAGATTGGCGCCGAAGCCATCGAGCGCGCCGAGGCCGACATCGAGACACCCGTCGAATTCCTCGTGCTGGCCAAGGAAATCGCCCACTGGCATCACGAAAAATGGGATGGCAGCGGTTACCCCTTTGGCCTCGCGGGAGAGGCTATCCCGCTATCGGCCCGCCTCATGGCGCTGGCCGATGTGTTCGATGCGCTGATTTCGGTGCGCGTGTACAAGCCCGCCATGTCTTACGAGGACGCGCGGGACGTCATCGTCGCCGGCCGTGGACGCCATTTCGACCCCGACGTGGCCGATGCCTTCGTGGCGGGCTACGCTGAGTTCGTCCGCATCGCCGAGCGTCACCGCGACCCTGCCGCCTGAGTGAAATGAAAAAGCCGACCACTGCCAATACCGGCGCGGCGTCTGCCATGACAACCCCGTGCGCCAGACGTCCCGAGCCTTGGCCGATCGGCATCAGACGGCCGCTCGTGCCTCTGCGTCACCTCCTCGCTGCGCAGTGGCTGGCGCTGATCTCGACCCCCTTGTCCGCACAGCAGTCCGATCTTCGCCAGGTGTTCGATGAGCACGGCGGTTGCTGGTGGCAGGGCTCTTGATCGCCTCGGCGCTGGCCCTGGCGCTTGTCCTGGCCATTCGTCGGCTCAAGCGTGCTCAGGCGGAACAGAGCAAGAGCGAAGCCCATTACCGCCGCCTCTTTCAGTCGAACCCGCACCCCATGTGGGTCTATGACCTCGAGACGCTGCGCTTCCTGGCCGTGAACGATGCTGCCGCCAGTCACTACGGCTATTCGCGGGACGAGTTCCTGTCCATGACGATCAAGGACATTCGTCCGCCCGAGGATTTGGCGCGCCTCTACCGGAATCTGGAGGCCTTGCCCGAGGATGGCCTTGACCAGGCGGGCGTCTGGAGGCACTTGAAGAAAGACGGCAGTGTGATCGATGTCGAGATCACCTCTCACCTGCTGGAGTTCGAGGGGCGCAAGTCCGAGCTGGTGCTGGCTCACGACATCACCATTCGCCGGCAGGCGGAGAACGCGCTACGCGAGAGCAACGAACGCCTGAAGAAGGTGTTGAAGGTCGAAACGGTCGGTGTGATGTTCTGGGACCTGACGACGGGTTGCATGACCGACGCCAACGAGACCTTTCTCGACATGATGGGCTACAGCCGTGCGGACGTGGAGTCGTGCTCCCTGACCTGGCAAAAACTCACTCCGCCGGAATACGTGGAGGCAAGCCTTGCGGAGATCAGGAAATTCCATGTGAGCGGCCGTGTTGGCCCCTATGAGAAGGAATACCTGCGCAAGGACGGCACGCGGCAATGGATGGTCTTCGCCGGCAGTTCGCTCGGCGGCGACGCCTGCGTGGAATTCTGCGTGGACATCTCCGCCCGCAAGCAGGCGGAGGCGCTCGTCAATGGCCAGAGACAGGTCCGATATTGCCGTCGATCCGCTCTGGGCCGACTACAAGGCCAGCGCGCTGCCGCACGGGCTGCGCGCCTGCTGGTCCGCACCCATTCTCGACGAGCGCCGGCGCTTTCTCGGCACGTTCGCCCTGTATTGTCGCCAGCCCGGCAGTCCGCAGCCGGCGCATCTACGTCTCATCGACATGGCCACGCAGACCGCCGCCATTGCCATTCACCACCATCTGGCCGAGGGGGCGCTGCGCGCGAGCGAAGAGCGTTTCCGCGCCACCTTCGAACAGGCCGCCGTGGGCGTTGCCCACGTGAGCCCCGAAGGCCGCTGGCTGCGGGTCAACCAGAAGCTTTGCGACATCGTCGGTTATTCCCGCGAGGACCTGTTGTCGAAGACCTTTCATGACATCACGCATCCCGACGATCTGGGTGCCGATCTCGAAAACGTGCGGCAGATGCTGACTGGAGAGATCAAGACCTATTCGATTGAAAAGCGCTACATCCGCAAAGACGGCTCGACGGTCTGGATCAATCTGACCGTCGCCCTGATTCGTGGCGACGCCGGGCAGCCGGACTACTTCATCTCGGTTGTCGAAGACATCTCGGAACGCAAGCGCGTCAATGCCGAACTCCAGCAAAAGCTCGCCGAACTGCAGCAATGGCACGAGGCAATGCTGAACCGCGAGGCGCGCGTGATCGAACTCAAGCGTGAGGCCAACGCCCTCGCCCGCGAGCTCGGCCGCCCAGCGCCCTACGACCTTTCGTTCGCGGATCACCCGGGCGGGAAGGCGATACCGTGAAGACTCGGCCGCTCTCCGTTTTCCTCACGCGGCTGATCTGGCTCAGCATGGCGCCAGCGCTGCTGCTGGCCGTGTGGTTCGGCTGGGACAGCCTGCGGGGACAGGAAGCCGCTTTTTTGCGCGATGCGGAACACCGCGCCCACAACCTTGCGATCGGCATCGATCAGCGCACGCTGGCGCACATTCAGGCCCTCAACATGCTGGCCGTCTCACCGCTGGCCGATGACCCACGGCGCTGGCCCGAGCTGCATGCCGAGGCGCGGGGGTTTCAGGCCAGCTTTGGCAGCCATGTGATCTTTGCCGATCACGAACGGCAGATGCTGTTCAACACCAGAGTGCCCTTTGGCGAGACACTGCCGCGCCTGCCTGATTCGGGCGGGCGGACCGCGGCGCCACTGGCGCTCGAAACCGGCAAGCCCCAGGTCGGCGACATCGTCGTCGGGCCGCTCGCCAAGGTGCCGCTGGTCGCCGTCGTCGTGCCGGTGCTGCGCGAGGGCCGGCCGCCAAGGCTCATGCTGAGCCTCCTGGAGGCCGCCGGCTTCCAGGCGCAGATCGACCAGGTCGCCCTGCCTGCGGGCTGGTCCGTCGTCCTGCAGGACAGCACCGGCGCCGACATCGCGCGGCGTTCGCCGCCCGGCTTCGAGGGTGCCCGCGACGTCGCCCTGGACCATCGTTTCGTCGTCCCGCTGCAGCATTCGCCCTGGTCGGTGGTGCTCGAAGTCCCGCGCGGCAGTTATCAGGCCGAGCGGCGCACGGCACTGATCGTGCTCGGTGCTCTGGTCCTGCTGGCCTCCGTGTTCGGCGTGGCGGGCGGTGCGCTGGCCGGCCGTCGCATCGGTCGGCAGGTGAAGGCACTGACCGCCCCGCCGGGCACGCCGACGCTGCCGCTGCAGATTGACGAGATCGCCGACGCAAGCCGGCAACTGGGCCTTGCGGCAGCGGAACTGCGCGAGAGCGAGGCGCGCCTTCGGCGGGCGATTGTGAGCTCGCCGTTCCCTATCATGCTGCATGCCGAAGACGGGACGATCCTCGAACTCAGCGAGTCGTGGAGCGAGATCACGGGCTACTCGCGCGCGGAATTGGCCACCATGGGCGACTGGACAGAGCGTGCCTACGGCGAACGCAAGTCGCTGGTGCAAGCCGAGATCGATGCGCGCTACGGGCTGGATGGACGCAAGCACGAAGGCGATTTCGTCATCCGGGTCAAGGACGGCGGCCAGCGCGTCTGGGAATTCAACTCCGCGCCGCTGGGTTGCCTGCCCGATGGGCGGCGTGTGGTGCTGAGCATGGCCCTGGACGTGACGCAGCGGCGGCAGGCAGAAGCCTCCGTCGCACAGCATGCCCGGGAACTGGAACGCGGACGCCAGGCACTGCTGAGCGTGCTGCAGGACCAGCGTCGCGCAGAAGCGTCGCTGCGCCAACTGGCGCTGGCGGTGGAACAGAGCCCGGAGAGCATCGTCATCACCAACCTCACGCCCGAGATCGAATACGTCAACGCCGCCTTTCTGGCAACCACGGGCTTCACGCGCGAGCAGGTCATCGGCCAAAACCCGCGCATCCTGCAATCGGGCAAGACTCCGCGCGCCACCTACGACGCGATGTGGGCCGCGCTCGCGGCCGAGCAGATCTGGAAGGGCGAGCTGATCAACCGCAAGGCCGGCGGCGAGGACTACATCGAGTTTGTCCACGTCGCTCCACTGCGGCAGCCCGATGGCCATGTCAGCCATTACGTCGCCGTCAAGGAAGACATCACCGAGAAGAAACGCCTCGGCGAGGAACTGGACCGCCACCGCCATCACCTCGAAGACCTCGTGACGCAGCGCACGGCCGAACTGGCGCTCGCCCGACAGCAGGCCGAGGCCGCCAGCCAGGCCAAGAGCGCCTTCCTGGCGAACATGAGCCACGAGATCCGCACGCCGATGAACGCCATCATCGGTCTGACCCATCTGCTGCGAAAGGATGGCGTCACTGCGCAGCAGGACGAGCGGCTCGAGCAGATCCAGACCTCCGGCCAGCATCTGCTCGGCCTGATCAACGACATCCTCGACCTCTCCAAGATCGAGGCCGGCAAACTCGATCTGACGCTGGAAGATTTCCACCTTTCGGCGGTGCTCGACCATGTCGCCTCGCTGATTCGTCCGTCTGCCCAGGCGAAGGGCCTGCGCGTCGATCTCGACGGCGACTCCGTGCCGACCTGGCTGCGCGGCGACCCGATGCGCCTGCGCCAGTGCCTCTTCAACCTGGCTGGCAACGCGGTCAAATTCACCGAGCGCGGCAGCATCGCCCTGCGTGCCGCGCTGCTCGAGGACGGCCCGGCGGGCTTGCAGGTACGTTTTGAAGTGGAGGACACGGGCATCGGGATGACGCCGGAGCAGACGGAGCGCTTGTTCCAGGTGTTCCAGCAGGCCGACGCCAGCACCACCCGCAAGTATGGCGGCACTGGCCTCGGTCTGGCGCTGACGCGCAATCTGGCACAGATGATGGGCGGCGAGGCCGGGGTGCAAAGCACCCCGGGCGTGGGCAGCACGTTCTGGTTCGCGGTGCTGTTGCAGCGCGGTCACGGCATCATGCCGGCACCCAAGGCCCAGCACCCCGACGCGGAGCAGGACCTGCGCCGAGCGCAAACCGGCACGCGGGTGTTGCTGGTGGAAGACAATCCCATCAACCGTTTGGTGGCAATGGAGCTGCTGCATGCCGTTGGCCTGACGGTGGGGATTGCCGAGAACGGCGCCGAGGCCTTGGAGCGGGTCAAGACCGCCGACTACGCGCTGATCCTGATGGACATGCAGATGCCGGTGATGGATGGGCTGGAAGCGACCCAAGCCATCCGCGCCCTGCCGGGTTGGCACGACAAGCCGATTCTGGCCATGACCGCCAATGCCTTCGATGACGACC
>JAKLLJ010000067.1 GCA_023150215.1 Thauera sp.
TACTCGATCAGCGCGCCGAGCTTGTGACTGGGTGCCAGGGGAAACAGCCGGCGCGACAGCAGCAGCGAGCAAACGAAATCCTGCGCCCGGTGACGGTGGATGCGCGCGAGCTCGGCATCCCAGAACTTCGCATCGAACGCGGCATTGTGGGCGACGATCGGAATGTCACCGACGAAGTCCGACACCTGCTGCATGACCTCGGCCGCCGGCGGCGCGCCCCGGACCATGGCGTTGGAGATCCCCGTCAATGCCTCGATGTAGGCCGGGATGCGGACCCCGGCGTTCATCAGGCTCTGGTAGCGATCCACCACCCGACCGCCGTCCACGATCACCACCGCGACCTCGGTCGCGCGGTCGCCCTGCGCGGGCGACAGCCCCGTGGTCTCGAAATCGATCACCGCCACCACTTCCATCATCAGCGCGTTCCGTCGTTCATCCAGGGCGAGACTCTAGCCGACACACGGCCGGAAGATCATCCGACGGGACGCTGCCCCCGCCCCCGCACAAACAAAAAGGCCGGCCACCCTGGGTGAACCGGCCCGTGAACGATCCATCCGGTCATGCGACCGGGTGGAAGCGAAGCTGACTTACGCCGCGCTCTTGAGCAGCGACACCGTGGCAGTGGTCGTCTTGCTCACCGCTTCGACGGTTGCCGCGGCGGCCTGGTCGGCGTTGGCCTGGGCCGTCTCGGAGACCTGCTTCACCACCTTGGTCGCACCTTCGTAGGCCGACGATGCACTGACAACGGCGCGACGCAGTGCGCTCACCGCTAGGGCCGAGGTTGCCGGGGCGTTGCGGTTGAGCGTTTCCAGGGTGAGGATGACGCCCTGCAGCCACTGCGACATGCCGGCTTCGATCAGGCGCAGGGTGTCGGCCTGGGCCTGGCCGGCGAGCTCGCCGGTGGTCTTGAGCCAGGCGTAGCCGCGTTGCAGCGCCGGCGTGACGGTGCCGATATGGAGCTCGACCAGGGTGCGCGGATCACGCGCGGCGGCCATCGCCTGACCGAGCGCGATCGCGTCGTCGAGGGCGGCGCGGGTGGTGTTGAGGTTGAGCGCAGTCAGGTGCTCGACGCTGCCGAGCAGGCTGTCGCCGGCGGCGGCGAACTCGTTGACGCGCACTTCGGCGGCGCTACGCACGGTGGCGAGCATTTTTTCGGGCGAGACGTTCATGGTGTACTCCTTGGGGTGGACGACACCGCATGGATGACTCGGTGCAGTCGTATGTTGCACTGCAACAAAAATCTCTGCAAGACTTTTCGACACATTCGAATTCACTGATCCGGATCACTGGAGATCTGTCCGATGACGCTGACCGCTTCCCAGCTCGCCAGCCTGGTGCTGCTCTGGCTGACCTATGCCGCCCTGCATTCGCTGTTCGCCTCGCTGTGGCTCAAGCGCCATGTGGCAGCGCGCTGGCCGCGCCTGGCGCCGGGCTACCGCCTGGGCTTCAACCTGCTCGCGCTGCTCCTGCTGCTGCCGCCGCTGTGGCTGACCTTCGCCTGGCACGGTCCGCTGCTGTGGTCGTGGCAGGGCGGCTGGGCGTGGCTGGCGAACGGGCTGGCACTCGCGGCGGCAGCCGGCTTCGTAGGGTCGACGCGCGGCTACGACATGGGGGTGTTCACCGGCCGCACGCAGTGGACGACGCGCAATGGCGCCGCCGAAGACCCTGGCGCCTTCACCCTGTCCCCGCTGCATCGGCATGTGCGTCATCCCTGGTACAGCCTGGGCCTGGTGATCCTGTGGACGCGCGACATGGACGAGGCGCGCCTGGTGAGCGCGCTGTGCATCACGCTCTACCTGTGGCTCGGCTCGCTGCTCGAGGAGCAGAAGCTGCTCGCCTTCCACGGCGAGCCCTACGCCCGCTACCGTGCGCGCGTATCGGGGCTGATTCCCTGGCCCGGGCGCAGCCTGAGCGCGGACGAGGCGCGTGCCCTGTGCACGCCGCCGCGGCGCTAGGACACCACCTCGATGCGCGCCGGCGGTGCCTGCTCCGTGGCCGGCCAGCGTGCCCAATCGGGGTCGGGCAGCGCGTTGAAGACCTTGCGCAGGCTGGCGCCCCACTCCTTGTGGATCATGTCGAAATAGGGGTTGTCCCAATCGACGCTGAGGTGGCGCGCGACGCGCAGTTCGTCCAGCGCGCATTTGGCGGCCTCGTCGAGTGAGGTCTTGCTGGTGACGATGCGGTCGACGATCGGCTTGCCGTATTTCGACTCGCCGATCTGGAAATACGGCGTGTCGATCGAGGCCTCGATGAAGTTGCCCGCCGCGTAGATGTTGAACAGCCGCGGTGGCTCGTCGCCGATCTGGCCGCACAGGATGAAGCTGGCGTTGAAATCCACCCCGAACTGCTTGAGCGCCTCGGCGTCCTGGCGATGCACGCCGCGGATGATCTCGCCGACCAGGCGCGCGCACTCGAACAGCGTGGGCGCGTTCCACAGGCTGTCGCGGTCCTGCACCGCGGCGTGCTCGCGCAACAGGCTGATCACTGCCTGGGTGATGGCGAGGTTGCCGGCACTCATCAGCACCAGCACGCGGTCGCCGGCGCGCTCGAACACGGTCATCTTGCGAAAGGTGTTGATGTGGTCCACGCCCGCGTTGGTACGCGAGTCGGACAGGCAGACGAGGCCCTGGTCGAGGCACATCGCAACGCAGTAGGTCATGCTGTCATCTCGAAGTCGTCATTGATCGGGGGCGAGCCGGCGCCAGCCCTGCTCAGGCGGCCACCGGAACAAGAAAGTTGTCGCCGATGCTGTCCCCGAGCCGGTTGATGCGCGCCAGGAAGCGCTCCAGCCAGGGATGCAGGCCGGCATCGAAAATGTCGTCCATGCGCCCATAGTGCAGCGTGGCGTGCAGTTCACCGGCCTGGCGCGCGGCCTCGGCGGAATGCGCGTTGGCGATCTCGCCGAGGATGCCGTCGATCTCGTCCACGCAGGCGTGCAGCGAGCGCGGCATCGCGGCGTTGAGGATCAGCAGCTCGGCCACCTTGTAGGGCGTGATCACGTCGCGATAGACATGGCGGTAGGTCTCGAAGGCCGACACCGAGCGCAGCAACGCGCCCCATTGGTAGAAGTCGGTCGAGCTGGTGAGGCCATCGGCCCGCGGCAGCAGGCTGTGGTACTTCACGTCGAGCAGGCGTGCAGTGTTGTCGGCGCGCTCGAGGTAGGTGCCCAGGCGCACGAACTTGAACGCCTCGTCATGCAGCATGGTACCGAAGGTCACGCCGCGCAGCAGGTGGGAGCGGAATTTGACCCACTCGAAGAACTCCCCCAGGTCCATGCCCTGCAGCTTCTGTGCGGTCAGGTCGCGGATCTCGAGCCAGGTTGCGTTGGTGGTCTCCCACATCTCGGCGGTCAGCGTGCCGCGCACCGCATGCGCGTTCTCGCGCGCCGCGCGCAGGCAGTGCCACACGCTCGACACGTTATCGCGGTCGAGGACGACGAACTCGACCACGTCGCGCGCGGTCAGCGGTCGGCCGCTGCGGGCGAAGGCGTCCGACAGCTCGCTGATGTCGAGGATGGCGGACCAGCCTTCGCTGTCGCCGCCGTTGCTGCCGGGCAGCAGCGACAGGCGATAGGACACGTCGAGCATGCGCACGGTGTTCTCGGCGCGCTCGGTGTAGCGCGCCATCCAGTAGAGGTTGTCTGCGGTTCGGCTCAGCATGAGGATTCTCCTTGGCAAGTGCGTGGCGGCGGGGGCTGGACCCGGCGCCGATTCGCGTATTCACCGCTGCATTCGCGGCTGCCGCCGCTCCTACGCGACATCGCGACGAGGGCGGCGCGCGTTGCATCGCTGCGTTCGCGGCTGCCGCCGCTCCTACACGACATCGCGGCGGGGCAGGGCGTATTTGCACCGCTGGGTTCGCGCCTTCCGGCGCTCCTACACGACATCGCGACGGGGGCGGTACGCGTTGCATCGCTGGGTTCGCGGCTGCCGGCGCTCCTACACGACCGCGTGGCGGGGGTTGTAGGAGCGCCGGAAGGCGCGAACGCGGCGGCTCAGCCCACCACCCAGGTGTCCTTGGTGCCCCCGCCCTGCGAGGAATTGACCACCAGCGAGCCCGCCTTCATCGCCACCCGGGTGAGGCCGCCGGGCACCATGCGGATCTCGCGCCCGCCTGACAGCACGAAGGGACGCAGGTCGATGTGGCGCGGTGCGATGCCGGCGTCGACGAAGGTGGGACAGGTCGATAGCGCCAGCGTGGGCTGGGCGATGTATTTCTCGGGCGCGGCAAGGATGCGCAGGCGGAACTCCTCGATCTCGGCCTTGGTCGCCGCCGGCCCCACCAGCATGCCGTAGCCGCCGGCGCCATGGACCTCCTTGACCACCAGCTCGGGCAGGTGCGCGAGGGTGTGGGCGAGGTCGTCGGGCTCGCGCAGCAAATAGGTCGGCACGTTGTTGAGGATCGGCTCCTCGCCAAGATAGAAACGCACCATCTCGGGCACATAGGGGTAGATCGACTTGTCGTCGGCCACCCCGGTGCCCACCGCATTGGCCAGCGTGACGCGGCCGGCGCGGTAGGCCGACATCAGCCCGGGCACGCCGAGCATGGAGTCCGCGCGAAACACCTCGGGGTCGAGGAAGTCATCGTCCAGACGTCGGTAGATCACGTCCACCCGCCTCGGCCCCTGGGTGGTGCGCATGTACACCGTGTCGTCCCTGACGAACAGGTCCTGGCCTTCGACCAGTTCCACGCCCATCTGCTGGGCGAGGAAGCTGTGCTCGAAATAGGCGCTGTTGAAGGCGCCCGGGGTCAGCAGCACCGCGGTCGGATCGAGCACGCCGGCGGGCGCCACCGCGCGCAGGGTCTCGAGCAGCAGGTCGGGGTAATGCTCGACCGGCTGCACGTCGTAACGCGAGAACAGGTCGGGGAACAGCCGCATCATCATCTTGCGGTTCTCGAGCAGGTAGCTCACCCCCGAGGGCACGCGCAGGTTGTCCTCCAGCACGTAGTACTCGCCCTTGCCGTCGGCACCCGCGGCGCGCACCAGGTCGATGCCGGCGATCATCGCGTACAGCCCGCCGGGCACGTCCACACCCTGCATCTCGGGGCGGAACTGGGCGTTGTGCAGCACCTGGTCGGCCGGGATGCGGCCGGCGCGCAGGATCTCGCGGCCGTGGTAGATGTCGGCGAGGAAGGCGTTGAGCGCACGAACGCGCTGACGCAGACCGGCTTCGAGCGCACGCCACTCGTCACCGGGGATGATGCGTGGCAGCAGGTCGAAGGGGATCAGGCGCTCCTTGCCCCCCTCGGCACCGTAGACGTTGAAGGTGATGCCGACGCGGTGGAAGGCGAGGTCGGCTTCCTTGCGCTTGCGTGCGATGCACTCGCGCGGCGTCTGTTCAAGCCAGTCGGCGTAGGGCTGGTAGTGCGCACGCACCGCAGCATCGGCAGCGTGCATTTCGTCATAGGGCTTTGCGGCGGTCATGTCGTGCTCTGCGCTCGTGGTTTATCGACTCCCTCGAACACCAATCAGCAGAAAGCGTGCCAAGTGACGAAAGCACGCAAATCCGTGCCTGCCGCAGGACCAGGGCGCCGGCACCGCAGTGGTGCGCACCACGATGCGCCGCGGGCGCATCATTATGGTGCGCCGCCCACCGCCAGAGCATCGCCGCACCACCACCCGCAGCACACGCCATCGCAGCCGTCGTGCAGCGGAATGTGCCCATGCCGGGCGCACAAAAGTTCGCGGCTGCCGCCGCTCCTACATGTCGACCGAGCGCGTGATGGTTTCCGTGCGATCGAACACATGACGGTTTCCAGACGACCGAGCGCGTGATGGTTTTTGTAGGAGCGGCGGAAGCCGCGAACCTTTGAGCCCGCACGGCGACTTCCCTGCAGGCAGCGCAAGCCGCGAGCCTTGCCGAGCCGCCACAACGCTCATTCACCCGCCAGCGGCACCCTCACCCTCCGCGTCCATCCCCTCCGCGACCGGCATCACCGTCACCGCCACGTCCACCGCATGGCCGCCACCGCCGAGGATCACGCCGCGCAAGGGACACACGTCGCCGTAGTCCCGCCCCCAGGCGAGCGTGATGTGGCCGGCGGCGGGCTGCATGTCGTTGGTCGGATCGACGTCAACCCAGCCCAGCCCCGGGCACCATACCGCCACCCAGGCGTGCGAGGCGTCGGCACCGACCAGCCGCGGCTGGCCGGGCGGCGGCGCGGTGAGCAAGTAGCCGGAGACATAGCGGGCGGCGAGCCCGAGCGCACGCAGGCAGGCGATCAGCAGATGGGAAAAATCCTGGCACACCCCGCTGCGCGCCGCGAAAACCTCGGCCACCGGGGTGGCGACGCTGGTCGCCTCGGGGTCGAAACGGAAATCGGCATGGATGCGCGCCGACAGCGCGAGCAGCGCATCGATCAGTGGCCGCCCCGCGCTGAAGCTCTGCAAGGCATAGTCGGCGTAGGCCCGCGCCTCGTCGCCAAGCGCAACGAAGGGCGACGCGAAGCGGTACTGCCCGGCGTCGCGCGCCCCCGCCTGCAGCGGGGCGTGGCCCGACAGCCCGTCGCGCAGATGGTCGCGCGCGGCCTCCCACGGCGGACTCGCCGCCGGCTCAGGCCAGCCCGGCGGCTCGACCCGGATGCGGCTGCACGCCCGCACGACGAGCTGCGCATGCGGTGCATAGAGCGCGAAGGCGGTCACCGGGTTGCCGAAGAAGTCACTGCGCTCGCCGAGTTCGGCCGGTACCGGTTCGATCTCGAGCCGGTGCGCGAGCGTGTGCTGGCCGGCACGCTCACGCGGACGCAGGTGGGCGATCTGCTGCGACAGCAGCACCGCGCTGTCGTAGCGGTAGGTGGTGTCGTGCTCGATGTCGTATACCGCCATGAGCGCCTCCGCTACCGCGACAAGGTCGCCCGGCTGCGGGCGTCGAGATGCGTGAAGTAGCGCTGCGCGAGCACGTCGGCGAGCTCGTTGCCGCACACCTGGATGTCGGCCAGCACCTCATGCAATGGATCGCAATGCCGTGCGCGCGGAGCGGCGCGCGCGCGCGCCGCGGCCAGCTCGTGCACGAAGCAGTCGCACAAGGCGAGCGCGTCGAGCGCCTCGAGCCGGCGCCGCAGGGGCGCCGCCAGCGCTTTCCCGTCGGGGAGCAGCGCGACATGCTCGGCGAGCGAATCGAGCTGGTAGCGCAGCGCACGCGGGTTGTCGCGGTCGAGCATGACCAGTTCGGCCACCGGCTGCGGCGCCAGGCCACGCGCATGGCGGCTGCGGTAACGCAGTTCGGCGTCGGTGACCGCGAGCAGCGCCTTGAGCCCGCCCGCGCATGGCGCCGGCAACAGTGCCGCCAGTGCGGCGGCGAGAAACTGCAGGCGCTCGATGCGCCGTCCGATCGACAGGAAGCGCCATCCGGCGTCGCGCGGCATGCTCTCGATCACGAATCCCGACAGCGTGACCAGTGACAGCAGCGATTCATCCAGGCGCTGCAGCGCGTCGCCGAGGCGAGGGGCGTACTCCGGCGCAGCGGCGAATTCAGACAGGCGGTTGTAGATGCGCCAGCTGTCGGGCGACAGGCGGTCACGCACCAGCGTCGCCAGGCGCAACACCTGACGCAGGTTGGCGACCACGCTGCCCTGCTGGGCGGGATCGAACAAGGCCTGTGCCAGCGGCGCCGGCGGCGTGGCGACGGCATCGTCCGCGGCCACGGCCACGGCCACGGCCGCCGGCGCGAGCATGCCACGGCGCTCGCAGAGCGCACACAGCACCGCGGCGACCTCCCCGCCTGCGGCCTGCCCATCGCCCTCGCCCAGCCGCGCCAGGGTTTCGCGGCCGAGGCGCGCGGCGGCGTCGGCGCGTTCGCTATAGCGCCCGAGCCAGAAGAAGTTCTCCGCCACCCGGCTCGACAGCCCGAGCGCGCGCGCGCCGTGCGCCGACGGTGCGAGCTGGCCGGGGACGATGCGCGGGACCGGACGCGGTCGCGCCGGCGAGCCGAGCACCCACGCGTCCTTGCTGCCGCCGCCATGCTGCATCGACACGATGCGCATGTCGGCCTCGGACGCCACCCGGGTGAGCCCGCCGGGCAGCACGCGAAAACCCTCCGGGCCGATGGCGGCGAATACACGCAGGCCGATGTTGCGCGCCACCAGGCCGCGCGCGCCGCCATCGTCGTGCGCGCCCTTGCCGGACAGCACGGGCGCCTGCGAAAGGTTGACCATCTCCTGCGCGACGAAATCGAAGGGGCGCGCCGCGATCCGCGCCGCCAGCGCGTCCAGTTCGGCCGCCGGCAGGTCGCGGCAGAACACCGGCCCACCACCGATCGTCGGGTAGGCGGGCTTGAGCACCCGTTCGCGCAGGTGCTTGAGCGTATCGTCGCAAGCGGCCTTTTCGCCGCACCACCAGGTGGCCACCGAAGGCATTTTCAGCTTCTGCCCGAGCAGGTGCTCGCACAGGCGCGGCAGATAGCCGAGCAGCGCGCCGGTCTCGAGGATGCCGCTGCCAAGCGCGTTGGCCACCGTCACCGTGCCCGCGCGCACCGCCGCCACCAAGCCGGCGACGCCGAGCGCGGAGTCGTCGCGCAGCTCGAGCGGATCGCACCAGATGTCGTCCACCCGGCGCAGGATCACATGCACGCGACGCAGGCCGTCGAGCGTGCGCAGCCAGACCTTCTCGTCGCGCACGGTAAGGTCCTGACCCTCGACGAGCGGGAAGCCCATCTCGCGCGCCAGGTAGGCGTGCTCGAAGTAGGTCTCGTTGTAGGGACCGGGCGTCATCACGACGATCAGCGGATCCTCGCCGGCGGTCTCGGCGGGCGCGAGTTCGGCGAGGCTGTCGCGAAAGCCCTCGAAGAAGGGCGCCAGCGGCTCCACGCCGGCAGCACGGTAGAGCTCGGGCAGCACGCGCGCCACCACGCTGCGATTCTCCAGCGCATAGCCCGCACCGGACGGCGCCTGGGTGCGGTCGGCCACCACCCACCAGCGCCCATCCGGCGAGCGCGCCAGGTCCACCGCGTACAGGTGCAGGAACAGCCCGCGCGGCGGCTGCGCCCCCACCAGCGCACGCAGGAAGCCGCTGTGGCCGTAGATCAGCGCAGGCGGGATCAGCCCCTCCTCGAGCAGGGTCTGCGCGCCATAGAGGTCGGCGAGGATGCGGTCGAAAAGCGTGGCGCGCTGGATCACCGCGGCCTCGATCTGCGCCCACTCCGCCGCCGGCAGGATGTAGGGCAGCAGGTCGAGTTCCCACGGCCGCTCGAAGCCGCGCGGATCGGCATACACGTTGTAGGTGATGCCGTTCTCGTGGATCTGCCGGCGCAGCGCGGCCCGGCGTGCGGCCAGCTCGGCCGCCGGCATCGCCTCGAGTGCGCGGTGGAATTCACGCCAGTGCGGCCGCACCACGATCACGCTGCCGATGCGCTGGCAGAGCTCGTCATAGCGGTCGGGCCGCGCGGCGTAGGCGGCGAGCAGCGCGGGCGGGCGATGCGGCTGAACCTGCATCGCGCGTCAGCCCTGCCGGCGCAGGTCGAGGGTGAACGGGAATTCGGCGTTGCGCACGGGCGCCGCGGGCGCGATTCGGCCGGGCGTGTGGCCGGTGGTGGTGAAGCGCGCCAGGCGGCGGCCTTCGGCCTCATAGGGGTTGACCGGATAGGTCTCGTGGCTGCGCCCGCCCGGATGGGCGACGTGATATACGCAGCCGCCCATCGAGCGCTGCATCCAGCCATCGACCAGGTCGAACACCAGTGGCGCGTGCACGCCGATGGTCGGGTGCAGGCAGGACGGCGGCTGCCAGGCGCGGTAGCGCACGCCGGCAACGAACTCGCCCACCGTGCCGGTCGGCTGCAGCGGCACGGCACGGCCGTTGCAGGTGAGCACATGGCGGTCGTCGTTGAGCCCGGACACCTTCACCTGCACGCGCTCGACGGAGGAGTCGACATAGCGCACCGTGCCGCCGGGCGCGCCCTCCTCGCCCATCACGTGCCAGGGCTCGAGCGCCATGCGCAGCTCCACGTGCACGCCGCGCGCGGCGAACGCACCATATTTCGGGAAGCGGAACTCGAAGTGCGGCGCGAACCAGTCGAACGCAATCGGGTAGCCGAACTCGTTCAGCTCGCCGACCACGTCGCGGAAGTCCTCCGCCACCCAGTGCGGCAGCAGGAAGCGGTCGTGCAGCTCGGTGCCCCAGCGCCGCAGGCGGGCGGGAGCGTAGGGCTGCTGCCAGAAGCGCGCGATCAATGCGCGCAGCAGCAGTTGCTGGGCCAGGCTCATGCGCGCGTGCGGCGGCATCTCGAAGGCGCGCAGCTCGAGCAGGCCGAGGCGGCCGGTGGCGGTGTCGGGGCTGTAGAGCTTGTCGATGCAGAACTCGGCGCGGTGGGTGTTGCCGGTGGCGTCGATCAGCAGGTTGCGCAGCAGGCGATCGATGAGCCACGGCGGGACCTGCTTGCCAGCCTCGGGAAACTGCTCGAAGGCGAGCTCCAGTTCGTGCACCGAATCGTGGCGAGCCTCGTCCACGCGTGGCGCCTGCGAGGTCGGGCCGATGAACATGCCCGAGAACAGGTAGGACAGGCTGGGATGGTTGTGCCAGTAGCTCACCAGGCTGCGCAGCAGGTCGGGCCGGCGCAGGAAGGGCGAATCCGCCGGCGTGGCGCCGCCGAGCACGAAGTGGTTGCCGCCGCCGGTGCCGGTGTGGCGGCCGTCGAGCAGGAACTTCTCGGTCGACAGGCGCGAGGCGTGCGCTTCGTCGTAGAGCGTGCCGGTGCGCTCGACGAGCTCGTCCCAGCTCGCCGCGGGGTGGATGTTGACCTCGACCACGCCCGGGTCGGGCGTGATGCGAAAGTGCTGCAGGCGTGGGTCGGGCGGCGGCTCGTAGCCTTCGAGGACGACCGGGATGGCGAACTCCGCCGCCGCGGCCTCGACCGCAGCGACGACCTCGAGATAGTCCTCGAGCGCCGCCGTCGGCGGCATGAAGACGTACAGCAGGCCGCCGCGCGGCTCGGCGCACAGCGCGCTGCGGGTGATCCAGGCGGCGGACTCGAGGGCCGCCGGACGGCGGGTGGGGTCGCTGCGCGTGCCGTCGATGCTGCGCGCCGCCTCGACGGCGGCGCTGCCCGCGGTGCCCGGGCGCAGCTGCTGACGCAGCTCGGCATGCGCCGGCAGGGCGGGGAAGGCCTGGTTCGGGTCGGCGGCGTGGATCCATGGGTGGTCGCCCTTGTCCGCCCACGGCTGCGAATCCAGCGGCAGGCGGTAGCCGATCGGCGAGTCCCCCGGGATCAGGTACAGGCGCTCGCTGCGCAGGAACCACGACCCGCTCTGCCAGCGTGCCGACGAACCGGCGGCCGGACTGCGCGCGATCGGCAGCACATGGCCGACGACCTGCTTGAGGCCTTGCTCGAAGACCTTGGCGAGGCGTGCGCGCTCGCACGCATCATCGACGCGCGAATCGTGCGGATCGACATTGGCCGGCAAGCGGCGCTCGCGCCACAGGTAGTACCAGGCATCCTCGAAGGCCGCCATCATCCATCGCGTGTCAACGCCCAGACGCTCACCGACGCGGGCAAGGAAGCGGCCGGCGCTCGCCTCATCCACCGCCGTGCCCGACAGCTCGCGGGCGAACAGCTCGGGGTCGCGCCAGATCGGCTCGCCATCGCGCCGCCAGTAGCAGTTCAGCGACCAGCGCGGCAACTGCTCCCCCGGGTACCACTTGCCCTGGCCGAAGTGCAGCAGGCCGTGCGGGGCGTAACGATCCTTGAGGCGGAACATCAGGTTCTCGGCCAGCGTGCGCTTGCTCGGCTTGCTGGTGTCGCGGTCCTGCGGATCGAGCGCGGCGCTGCTCCAGGCCGCGCCGTCGCGGTCGTCGAGCGACACGAAGGTCGGCTCGCCGCCCTGGGTCAGGCGTACGTCGTGGGCGTCGAGATCACCATCGATGCGGTGGCCGAGGGCCTCGATCGCCGCCCATTGCTCGTCGCTGTAGGGCTTGGTGACGCGCGGCGCCTCCCACACGCGCTCGACCGTCATGCGATGCTCGAACTCGCACTCGCATTCGTCACTGAAACCGGTGATCGGCGCCGCCGACGAGGGCTCGGGCGTGCACGCCAGCGGGATATGGCCTTCGCCCGCGAACAGGCCGGAGGTGGGGTCGAGGCCGACCCAGCCCGCACCGGGCAGATAGACCTCGCACCAGGCGTGCAGATCGGTGAAATCAAGCTCGGTGCCGGAGGGGCCGTCGAGCGACTTCACATCGGGCACGAGCTGGATCAGGTAGCCGGACACGAAGCGTGCCGCGAGCCCGAGGTGACGCAGCAGCTGCACCAGCAGCCAGGCCGAATCGCGGCACGAGCCGCTCGCCAGGGCCAGCGTCTCTTCCGGCGTCTGCACCCCCGGCTCCAGGCGCACCAGATAGCGGATGTCGTGCTGCAGGCGCTGGTTGAGCGCGACCAGGAAGTCGACGCTGGCCTTGGGCGTACGCGGGATGGATTCGAGATAGTCGAGGAACTTCGGCCCCAGCGCCGGCGCGGGTGCCTTGGCGAGATAGGGCGCCAGCTCGACGCC
>JAKLLJ010000068.1 GCA_023150215.1 Thauera sp.
TCGGCTCGCAGATTACGATCCACGCTTCCTCCCCACGCTCGGTCGCCCTCACGCAGTTGCGCTTCACTTCGTTCGCTGTGATCAACTTACGGCGGGACTTCCACCCGCAGGAGGGCGCCCATGCTGGGCGCACAAAGAAGAAGCGGACCATGCCGCGATGGGCACGATCCGCTTGAGGGTCAGGCTTTCAGCTTGCGCAGGCCTTCCGCAAGCAGCCAGAGTGCCCGGTTGAGTCGGACGTTCTGGTCGATGCCCTGGACAGGTCGTGTGCGCTGCTGGCGCCCGTTGGCACCGCGGCCGGTCAGGCCACCTTTGACGAGGTTCTCCTGGACCCGGTTGAACGTGGACCACAGATCCGCAAGGTTGTCGTCGAAGCGACGGGGATGCAGGACCTGGTTTTCCGTGATCGGCAGGGTCTTGCCGGGCTCGTCGTACTTGAGGACCAGGGCCGACTTGGCGAAGACCTCGGCCTCGCCGTCGTCGAGCGTGATGGCGCGCATGGCGTCGCGCGAGTCCTGCACTTGCTCGAAGCCATGCAGCACCTCGTAGGCACCCTCGATCACATGGTCGGTGACGTTGCCCTTGTGGGGCACACGCACGTCGGCGAATGTGTCGCCGCACACCAGGCCGTTCTGGCAGACGAAGCGGAACATGCCCGCCAGCATCTGGTAGCTGCTGGTGCCATCGTGCGAATTGAGCAGGATGATCTCGTTGGCCTCGGCGCCGTTGATCTGGCTCGCATGGCGAAGGCGCAGCATATGCTTGGTGTAGTCGCGGCGGTCCTCCTGGCGCACGCGGGTCTGGCACACCATGAACGGCTGGAAGCCTTCCTTGCGCAGTTCGGTCAGCACAGCCGCCGTGGGAATGTAGCTGTACCGCTCGGAGCGGCTCTCGTGCGGGGTGTCCGCGAAGATGGAGGGCGCGACAGTGCGAATCTGGTCATCGGACAGCGGATGATTCGACCGCAGCACCGGGGAGCGATAAGCGAAGCGGGATGCGAGTTGCATGACGATCTCCTTGGATAAGAGACCGGAGCCCCGCCCCACCGGGGAGGAACCCCGGCGGGTGGTGAAACGCCGCTGGCGCGGCGGTTGGAATCAGGCCTTGGCGAGATGCCAGTCCTGGGACAGGGGAGCGAACTCGTAGCCCAACGTACCGAGACGGTCGCGCTGCTGACGCAGGACGCGGCGATCGACGGTGGCGTCGAGCTTGACGACCTCGCCCAGCGGCCAGAGCGCGCCGAACAGCGCCGCGTCGTCCGCCTCGGCCGAGGCCTCGGGGGATGCGGCGGCCGGCTCGCTGCCGAACGGCGTGGTATCGACCAGCGGATCGCGCGGGCTTCGAGGCTTCGCCTTCGGTTTGGCCTGGGGCACTGCCGGCGCGGGAGCCTGCGCTTCCTCGTCGATCGGATCGACTTCCTGTGGACTCAGCCGGCGGGCTTCGTCACGGCTCAGGGCGTCGATGTTGGACAAGGTCATCCCGCCCAGGAGGGCGCGGATCTCGATGACCATGCGGCCGTTGGCGTTGTACGTGGAGGGACGGATTTCGGCGATGACGAAATCGCCCTCGTACTTGCCTTCGGTGTACTGATCGAGCTCGGCGTTCTTCACGACGAACTCGCCGATGGAGGTCGCAAGGCGGCCGACGTTGAAGTCGCCGTTCCTGCCGTGGATGGTCTTGATGGCCAATTGGCCTGGGAGGGTGATCATGAAGGTCTCCTGCTGATGATGAGAGGGAAGGCCCCAGGGAACGGGGCCTTGCGGATCAGAACGACTCGGCAGCGGCCAATGCGGGGGCATCGGCAGAGTCGTCGGCAGCATCGGCGACGGGCTTGGAAGGCTCCGGTGCCGAGGCATGCTGCGCGGCGGGCACGTCGGACGTCACAGGGACTTCCGGGTCGCGCCCGTCGGTCTCGGTCGGCCTGGGTTCGGCCTTGTAGACGAGCTTGCCGTCGACCTTGATCCAACTGACGAACAGCAGGCGGGCCTTGAGGCTCACACCCTGCTCGCCGGCACGCTTCCCCTTGGAATAGGTGAAGGTGTCGGTCCACAGGTCGCCCAGGCGGAAGCCGATCATCACTTTCTTCTCCGCCTCGACGGCATCGATGCAGCGACGAACCAGGTGCTGCGCTTCCGAACCCGATACGCGCGTGTCGAAACGCACATACGAGACGTCGTCGCTGGGACCGTTCAGAGCCGCGATGTCGCAGGCCAGGAACGCATCGCCTTTCTTGGGCTTCACTTCGCGGATGCGATTGAGGTACCCGAGGCCGGTGATGTGCAGATCGAAATAGGACTTTTCGGTGGAAGTGGTCATGGTGAATCTCCTGAAGGACAAGGTTGCGGAGACACACCCGACCCAGGCGGGGAAGGTGTGGAACCCCCGCGTGGGTTGATGGAACAGCTTCGTGGCATCGCCATCGAGAACCGATGGGCGTTCGCGCATGGATGCCGGTGCGAACTGGAGTGATCAACGCGGTCGGAACCGCATCGCAGCCTTGAAGATCGTGGCTGCCTGGGCATGTCGCTGACGGACGTCAGCGGAACATGGCCGGAAGCGTGGCACGAAGAAAGCGACGGGCCGAGCGGATATCGGCATTCGCCAATGCCCGCATTGGTGGGGCCTCAGTGACGATGCGCGCCTGAGCGAAGTGCCTTCGACACGCGCTCCTGATACCATACCCCCCTATGCCATACTCCGAGAGCGCGCCGTGAGCCACACCATCCGCGAAAAATCCAAGTTGCTGGGCCGCGTGCGCCGCATACGCGGCCAGGTGGAGGCGCTGGAACGCGCGCTGGACGCCGAAAAAGGGTGCGCCGAAGTCCTGCACCAGATCGCCGCGGTGCGGGGGGCCATCAATGGACTGATGACAGAAGTCCTGGAGGAGCACGTTCGCACGCATATCGCCGACCCGTCGATCAGCAGCGACGCCGAGCGAACGCAGGGGGCCAAAGAATTGATCGACGTACTGCGCGCCTACATCAAGTGAGAACCGCCATGCATACCGAAAACCTGTCCAACTGGATGCACGGCCACGTCTTCGATACCGGTAACGACGCCGCCGAGCGCAGCACGCGGGTGGTGATGTGGATCACGGCCGTGATGATGGTGGTCGAGATCGCTGCGGGCTGGTGGTTCAACTCGATGGCTCTGCTGGCCGACGGCTGGCACATGAGTTCCCACGCCGTCGCGATCGGTCTGTCCGCGATGGCCTATGCCACCGCCCGGCGCTATGCGAAGGACCCGCGCTTCGCATTCGGTACCTGGAAAATCGAAATCCTGGGGGGCTTCGCCAGCGCCATCTTCCTACTGGGCGGGGCCGTGATGATGGTGGTGGGCTCGGTGGAGCGGATCGTCTCGCCGCAGCCCATCCAGTACCAGGAAGCGATTGTGATCGCCGTCCTCGGGTTGGCGGTGAATGTCATTTGCGCATTGATTCTCGGCAAGGCGCACCATCATGACCATGGTCATTCTCATGGGCACGATCATGGCCATGTGCATCACCACGGCGACCATCACGATCTCAACCTGAAGTCGGCCTACCTGCACGTCATCGCCGACGCCGCCACATCGGTCCTCGCCATCGTGGCCCTGGTCGGTGGGTGGATCTACGGCTGGTCCTGGCTGGACCCGGTCATGGGCATCGTCGGTGCCGTGTTGGTTGCCGTCTGGGCCAAGGGTCTCATCACCGATACGGGCAAGGTGCTGCTCGACCGCGAGATGGATCACCCCGTGGTCGATGAGATTCGGGAGGTGGTGGAAACCGGGCCGGACGCCGGTGACGCGCGAATCACCGACCTGCACGTCTGGCGCGTGGGCAAGCAGGTCTATTCGTGCGCCCTGACCGTGGTGACCCACGACAGCGCGCTGACGCCGGACGTCGTGCGTGAGCGCCTGTCGGTGCACGAGGAGATCGTCCATTCGACCATCGAGATCCACCACTGTCCCGATGCGCCGACAGATGCAGTCCGGGCGACGACATGAAGACCGTGACAGAAAACATCACCAACAATGACAACTCGGTCCAGGGGAACGGGTGGCTGAACCGCACCGTCGCCGGCGCCGGGATCACCAGCGCGCTCGGCGATTTCTGCTACGAGACCACCACCGTGATCCTGCCCGGCTTCCTGGCCGTGCTGGGCATTCCGGCCGCCGCGCTGGGCATCATCGAGGGCATTGCGGATGCGGTGGCGAGCTTCACCAAGATGGTGTCGGGGTACATCGCCGACAAACTGGGCCACCGCAAGCTTCTGGTGCTGGTCGGTTACGGGCTCACCCCGCTGGGCCAGGCCCTGATCGCCCTGGCCGCGGGCTGGCCGCTGATCCTGCTCGGGCGCATGGTGTCCTGGTTCGGCAAGGGCCTGCGCGGCCCGTTACGCGACGCCATCGTGATCCAGGCGGTCAGCCCCGCGACGCGCGGGCGCGCCTTCGGTTTTCATCGCGCGGCGGACACCGTCGGCGCAGTGTTCGGCCCGCTGTTGGGCGTGGTCTTGCTGGGGCTCGCTCAGGGCTGGCACTGGAGCGACGACGCCGGCCCCTTCCGCTTCGTGCTGTGGCTCTCGCTCATTCCCGGCCTGCTGGCGCTGCTGGCCTTCCTCGCATTGGTGCAGGACCCGCAGCATTCGCCGAATCCGGCGCTCAAGTTCTTCGGCTCGCTGCGCGGGCTGCCGTCCCGGTTCAAGCGCTATCTCGGCGCTGTCGGACTGTTCGGCGTCGGTGATTTCTCCCACACCTTGTTGATCCTCGCCGCCACCACGCTGCTCACCCCGTCGATGGGCGTGGTGCAGGCCGCGCAGGTGGCCGGGCTGCTCTATGTGTGGCGCAATGTCGTGCAAGTGGCCGCGTCGTGGCCGGTGGGTTGGCTCGCCGATCGCGTCGGCCACCTGCCCGTGCTGGTGGCGGGCTACGGCCTGGGTGTTGCCACGGCGGTGCTGACCGCGCTGGCCTTCTGGTCTGACCTCGACAGCGTGGCGCTGCTCGCGGGAATCTTCTGCATCGCCGGTCTGTATGTCGCCGTGCAGGAGGCGCTGGAATCCACCGTGACTGCCGAAATGGTGCCGGCCGAGACCATGACCATGAGCATGGGCGCGCTGGGCACCGTCAACGGCACGGCCAAGTTTCTCTCCAGCGCCACGGTCGGCGTGGTGTGGACGGCGGTCTCGCCGGTGTTGGCGTTTGCCTTGGCGGCCACCTTCATGCTGGCCGGCACGCTCGCCATCCTGCGGGTGCGCGACTGATGGACCGACTGACCCTCGAACGCCGCCAGGTCTGGATCTACCTTGCCGCCATCGCAGGCGGCCTGGTGCTGGGCACCGTTGCGCCCGAGATCGGGCCGCGCTTCGAGGTCTTGTTGTGGTCGGTGCCGGCCGCGCTGCTCTACACGACCTTCGTGCAGGTGCCGTTGCTCCATGTACGCGACGCCTTCCGGGACCGGCGCTTCGTGCTGGCCATCCTGCTCGGGAACTTCGTGCTGATCCCGCTGGTGCTGTGGCTGGCACTCCAGTGGCTGCCGGGCGACCCGGCCCTGCGCCTCGGCGTGCTGCTGGTCTTGTTGGTGCCGTGCACTGACTGGTTCATCACCTTCACCCAACTCGGCCGCGGCACGCCGGCACGAGCCATCGCCGTCACGCCGCTCAATCTGCTGGCACAGCTGTTGCTGTTGCCGGTCTACCTCTGGCTGATGCTGCCGGTGGCCGATTTCAGCGCGGCGCTGAAGACCGAAGAGATGCTGCCCGCTGCACTCGCGCTGATCGGGCTGCCCCTCGTGGCCGCCGCGCTCAGCGAACGCTGGGTCGAGGCGCGGACAGAGCGGGCCATCTGGCGCGAGCGACTCGGCTGGTGGCCGGTGCCCTTGCTGGCGGTAGTGGTGTTCCTGATCGCCGGTGCGCAGGTCGGTACGGTGCTCGATGCCGGGCCCGTGCTGCTGATGGTGCTGCCGGTGTTCGTCGGCTTCCTGCTGGTTGCCGCGCTGCTGGCGCGCGGTCTCACCCGGTGGTTGCGGCTGCCGATGGACACCGGCCGCACGCTGGCCTTCAGCTTCGGCACCCGCAATTCCTTCGTCGTGCTGCCGTTCGCGCTGGCCTTGCCTGCCGGCTGGGACACCACCGTGGTGGTGATCGTGTTCCAGTCGTTGGTGGAGCTGTTCGGGATGGTGTTCTACCTCTGGTGGCTGCCGCGTCATCTGTTCCGGGAACCGATGAAGGCTGGGGCATGAGCAGGTCAAAGCGATATCGTGCTTCCAAGTGGGACCACCTCAAGGCGCTGTCGCTGAGCGAGGCCATTGCCCGTCCCATCGGGGTGCCGGTCGCAAGTGAAGAAAAGGGCGAAACCGCGTCCCAGGAGGCTTGACATGGACGAGTGCTGCACCAACAAAGGCGCCGAGCTGGCCGCCCTGGCGGACAAGGCCAGCCAACGCACCGCGTGCTGATGGTGGTCCTCGCCATCAACGCGGTGATGTTTCTGGTCGAGTTCAGCGCCGGCCTCGTTTCCCACTCCCTCCGCTCTCATGGGGGATTCGGTCGACATGCTCGGCGACGCGCTGGTCTACGGATTGAGCCTCTTTGCCTTGCACCGCGGTGCGAAGTGGGAAGCCGGCGCGGCACTCGCAAAGGGCGTAATCATCCTGGGCTTCTTCGGCGTGATCGTGGCCGAGATCGTTCAGAAGCTCCTGCATGGCGTAACGCCGTCCAGCACCCTGATGCTGACCTTCGGCAGCATTGCCCTGATCGCCAATCTGACCTGCCTAGCGTTGCTGCGGCGGTTCCGCTCGCTCACCGGCCACGCCGGCGAGCCTGGAAATGGTGTAACCGTCCATCGCTTCCTCCTTTCCGTTACCCGGCGCAGCAGGACAACGCCTTCACGTCCTTCTTGAAGGTCTGCGCCGCGAGCTTGAGCCCCTCGACCATCGTTAGGTAAGGGAACAACTGGTCGGCAAGTTCTTCCACCGTCATGCGGGCACGGATCGCCAGCGCGGCCGCCTGGATCAGTTCGCCCGCCTCTGGCGTGACCGCCTGCACGCCGATCAAGCGACGTGAGCCTTCTTCGATCACCAGCTTGATGAAGCCGCGCGTGTCAAAGTTGGCGAGGGCACGCGGCACGTTGTCGAGCGTGAGCGTGCGGCTGTCGGTCTCGATTCCTTTGAGGTGGGCCTCGGCTTCGGACAGCCCGACGGTGGCGACCTGCGGGTCGGTGAAGACCACGGCCGGCATTGCGGTGAGATCAAGCGCCGCCTCGCCGCCGGTCATGTTGACGGCCGCGCGCGTGCCGCCGGCCGCCGCGACGTAAACGAACTGCGGCTGGTCGGTGCAGTCGCCGGCAGCATAGATGTCCGGCGCGCTCGTGCGTAGGCCGTCATCGACGACGATGGCGCCTTGCGGGTTCACCGTCACGCCGGCGGCTTCGAGATTCAGGCTGCGCGTGTTCGGGCTGCGGCCGGTGGCGATCAGCAACTTGTCGGCACGCAGCTCACCTTGGGCGGTCGTGAGCACGAATTCACCGTCCTGATAAGCCACCTGACTCGCCTGGGTATGCTCCAGCACGGCTATCCCTTCGGCGCGGAAGGCATCGGTCACAGCCGCGCCGATGGCCGGGTCCTCGCGGAAGAACAGCGTGCTGCGCGCCAGGACCGTGACCTGGCTGCCCAGCCGGGCGAAGGCTTGCGCCAGTTCAACGGCCACCACCGACGAGCCGATCACCGCCAGCCGCACAGGGATCGTGTCGCTCGCCAGCGCCTCGGTCGAGGTCCAGTACGGCGTGTCCTTCAGGCCGGGGATCGGCGGGATCGCCGGACTTGCGCCGGTCGCGATCAGGCAGCGGTCGAAACTCACTTCGCGCGTGCCGCCGTCTGCGGTCGCCACGGTCAGCGTGCGCGCGTCCTTGAACCGGGCCTCGCCCGCCAGCCGCGTGATGACTGGATTGCTGTCCAGAATGCTTTCGTACTTGGCGTGGCGCAGTTCCTCGACGCGCGCTTGCTGCTGGGCAAGCAGCCGCTCGCGAAGGATGGCCGGCGTTGCCGCTGCGATGCCGTCGTCGAACGGGCTCGCCGTGCGCAGATGGGCGATGTGGGCGGCACGGATCATGATCTTGGACGGGATGCAGCCGACATTCACGCAGGTGCCGCCGATGGTGCCGCGCTCGATCAGCGTGACGCGCGCACCCTGTTCGACGGCCTTGAGCGCAGCGGCCATCGCCGCCCCGCCGCTGCCGATGACGGCGATGTGCAGCTTGCCGTTGCCGTGACCGGCTTGGCTTCCGCCACCAACCCATTCGCGCACGCGGTCGAGCAGCCCGCCGCGCGGCGGCGCGCTTGGTGCGTCAGCCAGCGCGGCCCGATATCCGAGCCCGACGACGGCGGCGAGTAGAGCGTTGGTCGAAGTCTCTGCGGTCATGGCCAGGGTCGCATTGCCCTTGGCGTAAGACACCTCGGCCGAACGCACGCCGGGCACCCGCTCCAGCGCTTCCTTGACATGGGCCGCGCACGATTCGCAGGTCATGCCGGTGATTCTCAGTTGTGTCATGGTCTCATTCCTCTTGTCGTGACCGCTTCATCCGTGTTTCGGGGGGAGTGCGCACTCTTCCGACCCGCAGCGGCGGTTGGCCGGTGACACCAGATCCCAGATCGACACACCGACCATCAAGGCGATTCCCGTGTAGACCAGGGGCCGCATCCACGCGGTGGCAAGCAGCCAGACCGTGCCGACGATGACGATGGCTGGGCCGACCATGCCGAGCAGACTGCGGTGCCATTGCCGGTGGCGCAGCCAACCCAGCGCGTTCGCCACCAGCGCCAGGGCGGCGAACAGCGGCAGCAGCCGGGAAATGAACAGGCCTTCGTACTGCTGGAGGAAGCCCAGCCCGATGGCTGCACCCAGACTGGCGAGCGCGGGAAAGCAGGCCGCGCAGCCCATCGCGGAAACGACGGTACCCAATGCCCCGGCCTTGTCGGCGATACGCGCAATCGGTGTCATGGCGTCACTCCATGTTCAGCGCTTGATGCTGGACGGATAGCCGGCGTTGGTGGTGGCCTCGGTCAGCTTCTGGACGGTGGTCTTGGCGTCGTCGAAGGTCACGACCGCTTCACGCTTGTCGAAACTCACGTCGACCTGGTTGACGCCCTCGACCTTGGAGAGCGCCTTCTTCACCGTGATCGGGCAGGCCGCGCAGGTCATGCCGGGCACGGACAGCGTGACGGTCTGGACGGCGGCCCAGGCGGGTGTGGCAAGGGTGGCGGCCAGGGCCACGAGTGCGGCAAGTTTCTTCATGATGATCTCCTGTCAGTAGAACAGCGGAAGGACGTAGGGAAAGGCGAGCGCGACCACCACCAGGGCAGCCACGATCCAGAAAATGAGCTTGTAGGTCGTGCGAACCTGCGGAATCGCGCAGACCTCGCCCGGCTTGCAGGCGTTGGCCGGCCGGAAGATGCGGCGCCAGGCGAAGAACAGCGCGACGAGCGCTGCACCGATGAAGACCGGCCGGTACGGTTCCAACACGGTGAGGTTGCCGATCCAGGCGCCGGAAAAGCCGAGCGCGGCCAGCACCAGCGGGCCGAGGCAGCAGGTCGAGGCAAGGATGGCGGCGAGGCCGCCGGCGGCCAAGGCACCGCGCCCGGATTGCGGTTCCGACATGAGGTTTCTCCTTTCGAGGTTTCGCTTGATGCTGTAACGTTACTTCCGTAGTTAACTACGGAGTCAAGCGCGATGAACACCGAACCGGATAGCCTGACCATCGGCGCCTTCGCCAAGGCGGCCGGGGTCAATGTCGAGACAATCCGCTTCTATCAGCTCAAGGGGCTACTGGCGACACCGGACCGGCCCTACGGCAGCATCCGCCGCTACAGCGGCGCTGATGTGGCGCGGGTGAGGTTCGTGAAGGCCGCCCAGCGTCTGGGCTTCAACCTGGACGAGATCGGGCAGCTCCTGAGGCTGGAGGATGGCACCCATTGCAGCGAGGCAGCGGAACTGGCGTCGCAGCGGCTGGACGACGTGCAAGCCAAGCTGGCCGACCTGACCCGGATCGAGGCAGCCTTGTCCAAGTTGGTCGGTGAATGCCACGCGCATCAAGGCAATGTGTCCTGTCCGCTGATCGCCGCCTTGCATTGCCGATAGTTCACGGATTGGCCTGGGCATCAGACGTCATGGATTTCGGGCATTGCGGGCAATCGTTTTCTGAACACGGCAGCCGCCACCGCCTTCCGTGAAAAGGAAGAGCCCCGACATGGGGGCTCGAATGGGTTGCGGGTTACTCGTCGTCGTAGAGCGTCAGCCCGTCCAGCACGGGCGCGTCGGCATCGAAGATCAGCAGGCGCACGTCGGCGAGCGCGGCCAGGTGGAGCACCTCGACGAGGGACTCCGGCATGCCTTTCCGGCGATGCGCCCGCCGCAACCGCTCGGCGGTGATGCCTTCGACCCGTTGCAGGTTCTCGTCCGTCCAGGGCGTGGCGATCAGCTTCACGCCGACCGCGGGGCTGTAGGGAATGCGGAAGGCAACGAACAGGAAACGGGTCGGCGTGTCGATGTCGGCCAGGTTGGCCAGATAGCGGCCGGCCTCCTCGGTGATATGCGCCGAACTGATTTCCCAAGCACGGCTGTAGAAGCCGGTCTCGAAGCGCAGGCGGCGTACCACCTCGCGCGCGGCTTCCTCGGAGTAGGTATCCCCGACGTGCAGCGGCTGGCCGGCTTCTTCGGCCATGACGGCGTAGACGAGGTTTCGGGCGATACCGTGGCTGGGGCACTGCGCGTCCAGCTCGGGCGGCACGTTCTGGCCCTCGGTGATCAGCGCGAAGTCGTCGCAGAAGACGCAGGCATGGCGCTCGACCTGGCTGTCCGGCAGGTGCGACTGCGAGACGTGCAGCGGCAGATAGCTCAGGGGGCAGTCGTCGTCGTAGGAAATCGCCAGCAGCCGCTGCACGGACAGGCCATCGTAGCCGCGGACGAAGGGGTTTTTGGAATGAGACATGGGATTCCTCCAGCAGAGGATGGCCGAGGCAATCCCCTGCCGGGGATTGAACCCCAGCGAGTGGATGAAGTGGCAACCGGTCAGCCGGCGGCGGCGTCGGGCCGCCCTGGTGGCGGGCGGTGCAGGTCAGTGGAAGATGGTGATTCGGGACATGGCCGCTCCTGCGAAAGGAAGGAGGGACATGGCCCCGAACGGGGACGCATGTCCCTCGTGGGGTGGGATGAAAGGACGGTGGTTGCCAGGCGCGGCTCACCAGCCGTTGTAGTGCAGCGTGAGGTCAGCGATGACCTGGCGCCGTTCCAGATCGAGGCCGCCGAAGTCGGACAGCCCCTCGAAGCCGCAACGCTTGAGCATCGCGCCGCCCTCGCGGGAGTTGTAGAAGCTCACCATCGCGGACAGGAACATGCGTTGACCGCTGCTCAGCACGCCCAGGGCGTCGTTGAGCATCAGCATGTTGGGCCGCAGGTCCCACTTGGTGGTGGCACGCTGCAGACCTTCGCGTGTGCCGTCGCCGAACCACTCGTGGCCGGCGATCTGCGCGCCGCGCTTCCAGGCCTCGAAGAAGGCCTGCGGTGCAGCGTCGAAGTGCGCCTGTTCCAGCGCCATCTGATCGAGCACGTCTTCGGGCAAAGACAGATTCATGAGAGAACTCCTTGAAGGGTGGGAATCAGGGGTGAGCGCGCTGTGTCCAGGCACGGGTATCCAGGGCGCGCTGTGCTGCGAGGTGGGTCGGGAAATACTCGACGGACTCCCGCGATACCGGGCCTTCGTCGTCTTGTGTGCCGATGTAGTGGCCGGCCGCGCTGCGCAGCACCTGTAGCGGCAAACGCTTGCCGGTCCAGGTCAGCGCCAGCGCACCACTGCGCACTGCGGTTGCAGAGGAAGATGCGGAAGGTACAGACATGCCGTGCTCCTTGGTGGGTCGGGGAGCACGCATCCCGCAGGGGATGGAGTTCCCCTCGGGTGGTTGAGAAAAGTGCATCGTCGCCAGGCCGGCGAGCGTCCGCGGTGGGCGATGCGAAGCGGACTGGATCGGTCAACGCGGCGAACCGCGTTGCAGTATTGAAGACCGAGACTGCCAGGGCATGCCGCTGACGACTGTCAGCAACGCATGGCGTGAGGATGGGCGCGAAGCATGGCTGCCGTCGCAGGGAAAACCGAATCGCGGACGGCCCGCTTTAGGGCAATGGCCGGCGTCACGGGACAAGGCAAAGACCAGGGCGCCGAAGGCCACGCGGGCCTTCGGCTGGAGAGGAAGGAAAACCACCTGTGGGCTGCGTCAGCGCAGGCCGTCGTCAAAGCCGTTCGCTGCGTCAGCAATCGCACCCGGCCCGTTTCGTGGCTGGGGCCGGAAACCTCTGGCGTGCATCCACACACAAAGGGAGCCCGATGTTTCGCCGG
>JAKLLJ010000069.1 GCA_023150215.1 Thauera sp.
CGACATTCGATGTGGCGATGACCCTGGTTGGCGCAGGGTACGGGATCGCCATTGCGCCAGCCGCGCGACTGACGGGCTACCTGCACCGCGGCGTCGCTGTGCGGCCGCTGGCCGGCGCACCGACGATCGTGATGGCTTATCTGCTCCGCCGCAACGCTTCCTTGTCGGACACCCAGGCAAGATTCGCCCGCCGCGCACGCTTGGTGTCCTGACAGGTGCGCGAGGATCGCGGTTTCGCCACGATCCCGCTTCCTGCTGCTAGGCCACCCGAACGCGCGGCGGGGTCCAGTCGGTTTCCTTCACGGCTGTGCTCACGGCCATGACGAGCTTGTCGAGATTGCTGCCAGTCACGCCCTCCAGTGCCGAACGCCCTCGCAGCATCGAGCGCGGTTGAAGCAGTGCATGGTAGATCTGCCAAGGGTCCGCACCCCGGCTCAGTTTCAGGACGGACTGGATCAGTTCGTGCTTGAGTGGGTCGAGGTGCCAGTCCGGGACACGCTGGCCGCGGTTGCCCACGTTCAACGCCAGCAGGTTGCCTGCCTTGATCTCGTAGCTGATCCACCTGCGGGACTTGCCTGCCATCTTGGCGAACGCAGCGACAGGGAGGTTGTGCGGCGCTTCGAAGACATCGAACAGCTCCATCCTCTCGCGCTGAATGTTCGAGGGCACCAGCGGCGCAGCCGATCTCGGGGGCGGAACCGCCGGCAGCCGATGCGCGGCGGCAGAAACCATCGGCATGACGTCACTTGGCTTCGAGACGAGCAGGATTGGCGGCGTGGGAGCCGGCATGGAGGGAGTCCCCGCGGCTTGCTCGCCCGGAAATGCGGGTACGCCTTCTAGATGCACGGTGAGTGGCATGCTGGCCGCCTCGACCTGATTCTGCTCGAAGAGGTCCAAGCGTTCGGCCCAGTCCTGCATCATCCGGCGACGCTGCTCCACGTATTCGGCATGGTTGTAGGTCGCGCTCACCTTGTTGGGATCGACATGCGAGAGCTGTGAATCCACCCAGACCTTCGGGTAGCCGATCTCGTTGAGCGCAGTGGACATCGTGCCGCGGATACCGTGTCCGGTCAGACGTTCCTGATAACCCATGCGCTTGAGGGCGCCATTGAGCGTGTTCTCGCTGATGCGCTTCTTCAGGTCGCTGTCGTGCCGGAAAAGGTAGCGCTGGGCCGGCTTGAACTCATCCAGTAGGTGCCGGACGATCTCCATGGCTTGAATCGACAACGGCACGATGTATGGCGGGATGTCCGCCGGCTGCCGCCGCTTCTTGCGCATATCCAACTGGAGTTGCTTCACGACCTCGGGCGGGATGATCCACAGCCCGCGGGCCAGATCGAATTGATCTGGCGTCGCCTGCCGCAGCTCACCGGTTCGCACGCCTGTCAGCAGCAATAGCCGCAACCCGAGCTGGGTCTGCCGCCTGCCGCGATAGCTGCGCAGCCTCTGTAACAATTTGGGCAGTTCGGCCATCCGCAGAAACGGGTTGTGCCTGACGGGTGGCAGTGGCAGCGCCACGACGTCGAGATCGGAGGCAGGGTTCTGCTCCAGGCCCGGCACGATCACCAGCGCGTAGCGGAACAGTTGGTTGAACCACGTCCTGACCTTCTCGGCGATGGAGAGCGCGCTGCGCTTCTCGATCTTGGCAATCACCTCCAGGAGATCAGGGCGCTTGATCTCATAGATCGACCGCTTCCCCAAGGTCGGGAGTACGTCCCTGTCGAAGATGCGCGGAAGCATCGCGAGGGTCGTCTGCCGGCCTTCCTTGAGGCTCAGCCCGCGATGCTCGAGCCACCCGCGGTACACCACCTCGAAGTTGTTTTCGTCGGCGAGCCGCACAGCGGTCCGCTTCTGCTTGCGGTGATCACGTGGATTGATGCCCTTGGCGATCAGGGCGCGCGCTTCGTCGCGCAGGCTGCGCGCCTCGCGAAGCGTCACCTCCGGGTAGGTTCCGAGCGAGATCCGCTTCTGCTTGCCCGCCCAGTAGTAGCGGAAGTGCCAAGTCCTACCCCCCGCAGCCGTCACGGCTAGTGAGAGGCCATCCAAGTCAGGGAGGGTGTAGGCCTTGCCGGTTGCCTTGGCCTGTCGAACGACCAGGTCTGAGAGTGCCATGCTCTTGCTCCTGAACATGAGTCAGGAACCAGATGCTGGTCACATCGACCTCGCCCCTCGATCAACAATCCGGAAACCGCCGTGCCCTCAAAAATGGACTTGTTTGTGGACTTAAAAGTCCCAGCTGTCGGCGGATCGCGGTGGAACACAGCAGAACGTAAAGGAGAGAAAAGTCGTTGTGCGCCAACGACTTGCAGATTCTCCTGGACTTCTGCGGAACTCCGCAGATTGATGCGGTGGAGCGGGTGAAGGGAATCGAACCCTCGTCATGAGCTTGGGAAGCTCAGGTAATAGCCATTATACGACACCCGCATTGCGGGCCGGGCTGGCGCCGACCGCGAAAGAGGCTGGATTGTACTGCCACGGGCGGTGCGCTTCAACCGCGGCGATGGTTTCAGGCCGTAAGCCGCTCCACCGCCTCGCGAATCCGTGCCGGCTCGTCCATCTTCAGGATGCGCTGCACCTTGGGGGCGAGATCGCCGAGGTCGGCGCGCAGCACCTGCTGCTTGATCTCGAGGATGTTGCCCGGGTGCATGGAGAAGTTGCGCAGGCCCATGCCGAGCAGCAGCTCGGTGTACAGCGGGTCGCCGGCCATCTCGCCGCACACCGACACCGGCAGGCCGAAGCGCGCGCCGGTGGCGATGGTGCCGGCGATGAGCTTGAGCACGGCAGGGTGGAGCGGGTCGTAGAGGTGCACCACCGCCTCATCGGAGCGGTCGATCGCCAGCGTGTATTGGATGAGGTCGTTGGTGCCGATCGACAGGAAGGCCAGGCGGCGGATGAACATGCCCAGCGACAGGGCGGCAGCAGGGACCTCGATCATGCCGCCGATGCGGATGCCCTCGTCGAACTTGAGCTTCTCGGCGCGCAGCTCGACCTTGGCCTTCTCGACCAGGGCGAGGCACTGGTCGATCTCCTGCGCATGCGCGAGCATCGGCACCATGACCTGCAGCTTGCCGTGCGCCGAGGCACGCAGCAGGGCGCGCAACTGGGTCTTGAACATCTTCGGTTCGGCGAGCGAGTAGCGCACCGCACGCAGGCCGAGGGCCGGATTGGGCTCGACGCGTGCCTGGGCGCCGTTGAGCGCCTTGTCGGCGCCGACGTCGAAGCTGCGGATGGTGACCGACTTGCCGGGCATGGCCTTGACTACCGCGCGGTAGGCTTCGTACTGCTCCTCTTCGTCCGGCAGGGTGTCGCGGCCGATGAAGAGGAACTCGGTGCGGTACAGGCCGATGCCGTCGGCGTTGGCGCTCTTGACTGCGGGCAGGTCCTTGGGGCCCTCGATGTTGGCGAGCAGGTTGATCTCTTCGCCGTCGAGCGTGGCGGCGCGCGTGTCGCGCAGGCGGTTGAGCTTGGAGCGCTCGATTTCGAGTTCGCTGCGGCGCAGGCGGTATTCCTCGACGATCTCGTCGTCGGGGGCGACGATGATCACGCCACGCGTGCCGTCGACGATGATGAGTTCGTCTTCCTCGAGCAGGTCGCGCACATGGTGCAGGCCCACCACCGCCGGGATCTTCAGGCTGCGGGCGACGATTGCGGTGTGGCTGGTGGGACCGCCGACGTCGGTGACGAAGCCGGCGATGTTGTGGTCGCGGAAGCCGATGGTGTCGGCGGGCGAGAGGTCGTGGGCGACCACGATCGTGCCCAGGCCGTCGCGGCGGCGCGGTGGCAGATGGCCGGGGTGGCCGAGCAGCACCTTGACCAGGCGCTCGACCACCTGCACGACGTCGGCCTGGCGCTCGCGCAGGTAGGGGTCCTCGATCTGGCGGAACTGCTCGACCACGTGCTCCATCTGCTGCACCAGCGCCCACTCGGCGTTGCAGCGCCGTTCGGTGATGAGCTGGCGCGCGGCGTCGATCAGCATCGGATCGGCCAGCATCATCAGCTGCAGGTCGACGAAGGCGCCGACCTCGCTGTGCGCCTGGCCCGAGGTGGTGACCGCCTTGAGCCCGATCAGCTCGCCCTGCACCGTCGCCACCGCCTCGTCGAGGCGGTCGAGTTCGTCTTCCAGATACTTGGGTGCGACGTGGTAGTGATTGACCTCGAGCAGTGCGTGCGAGATCAGGTGCACATGGCCGATCGCGATGCCCTGCGAGACGGCCAGTCCGTGGAGGGTGAAGGGCATCTCACTCCCCTTCGCCGAAGCGGTCGGCGACCAGGTCCTGGATCGCCTGCAGCGCCTCGTCGGCCTGGTCGCCCTGGGTGTCGATGGTGATGGCGGTGCCACGGGCCGCGGCCAGCATCATCACGCCCATGATGCTCTTGGCGTTGACCCGCCGCCCGTTGCGCTCGAGCCAGACCTCGCACGGGAAGCTGCTGGCGAGCTGGGTGAGCTTGGCGGAGGCGCGCGCATGCAGGCCGAGCTTGTTGATGATCGGGGCGTCTGCTCGCGGCATGTTCCGTTTCTCCCTGCCTTGTTGTCTTGTGTCGTGTGCCGGCCGTCGATCCTTGCCGTCCGCCGGCCGGCGCCCTTGTCGACACGGGCGATCATGGCGCACCAGCGGCAGGTGGGGTGTCTTCGCCGTCCACGATTCTAGCCGACTCGCCGCCGCGCGCTGGTGCGGACGTCCGTGCTGCGCCCTTACTCGAGGCCCTGGCTCGCCAGGTATTCCTCGTACGTGCCGCGGTAGTCGATGATCTTGTGATCGAGCTTGATCTCGATGATCCGCGTCGCCAGCGAGGACACGAACTCGCGGTCGTGCGAGATGAAGACCAGCGTGCCGTTGAACTTGTCGAGCCCGGTGTTGAGCGACTCGATCGATTCCATGTCGAGGTGGTTGGTCGGCTCGTCCATCAGCAGCACGTTGGGGCGCGACAGCATCAGCTTGCCGAACAGCATGCGGCCCTGCTCGCCACCGGAGATCACCTTGACCGACTTCTTCACCTCGTCGCCCGAGAACAGCAGGCGGCCCAGGGTGCCGCGCAGCAGGGTCTCGTTGTCCTCGCCGGTGGCGGCGGCGGTGATGCGGGAGTAAGGTGCGATCCAGTCGGTGAGGCTGATGTCCTCGGCGAAGTCGCTCGAGTGGTCCTGTGCGTAGTAGCCCGGCTTGGCCTTTTCCGCCCATTTGATGGCGCCCTTCTGCGGCTGCAATTCGCCCATCAGCAGCTTCAGCAGCGTGGTCTTGCCGACGCCGTTCTCGCCGATGATCGCCACCTTCTCGCCGGCCTCGATGGCGATCGAGAGCTTGTTGATCAACGGCTTCTCCATGCCCGGGTAGGCAAAGGAGACGTTGTCCACCTCGCAGGCCAAGCGGTGCAGCTTGTCCTTCTCGTCGTAGTCGAAGCGGATCCAGGGGTACTGGCGGGAAGACGGCTTCACGTCCTCGGGCTTCAACTTGTCGATCAGCTTCATGCGGCTGGTGGCCTGCTTGGCCTTGGATTTGTTGGCCGAGAAGCGGCGCACGAAGGCCTGCAGTTCCTGGATCTTGTCCTTGGCGCGGGCATTGGCCGACGACTGGCGCTCGCGCGCCATGGTCGACGCTTCCATGTAGTCGTCGTAGTTGCCCGGGTAGATGCGGATCGTGCCGTAGTCCAGGTCGGCCATGTGGGTGCAGACCTGGTTCAGGAAGTGACGGTCGTGCGAGATGATGACCATCGTGCAGTCGCGGTTGTTGAGCACGTCCTCGAGCCAGCGGATGGTGTTGATGTCGAGGTTGTTGGTCGGTTCGTCGAGCAGCAGGATGTCGGGGTTGGCGAACAGCGCCTGGGTGAGCAGCACGCGCAGCTTCCAGCCCGGCGCGACCTCGCTCATCGGGCCGTTGTGCAGCTCGGTGGGGATGCCCACGCCGAGCAGCAGCTCGCCGGCGCGCGCTTCCGCGGTGTAGCCGTCGTACTCGCCGACCTTGCCTTCGAGCTCGGCGGCGTGCATGTAGTCGTCTTCGGTGGCGTCCGGGTTGGCGTAGATCGCGTCGCGCTCCTTGATCGCCGCCCACAGCTCCTCGTGGCCCATCATCACCACGTCGAGCACGCGCATGTCTTCGTAGGCGAACTGGTCCTGGCGCAGGTAGGCCATGCGCTCGTGCGGGTCCTTGGAGACGTTGCCGGCAGACGCTTCCAGCGCGCCGCACAGGATCTTCATGAAGGTCGACTTGCCGGCGCCGTTGGCACCGATCAGGCCGTAGCGGTTGCCGTCGCCGAACTTGACGGAGACGTTCTCGAACAGGGGCTTGGCCCCGAACTGCATGGTGATGTTGGCTGCGACGAGCACGGAAGCGTCCTGATTTTCAGATAAAACAAAGCCTTGGATTATAGCGCAGCGATGCTGCGGCGTGCGCTGCGAGTCGGCGCCGATGCGCGGACAGTGCGTGCCGATCCGCGCCAGGCGGGCCTGTGGCCTTGCCCCGCGTGTCGGAATCGTCCGACGCCGGTTTAGGACCGGGCCGATGGGGCGTGGCGGGGACGGCGCCTAAAGTGGAGACGTGATCCGGGGCTGCACCGCCCGGCGCGTTTCAAGGAGAACATCATGCTGCACTACGCCGTCGTCTTCTTCGTCATCGCCCTCATCGCCGCCGTGCTCGGCTTCAGCGGCATCGCCGCCGGCGCGGCCGGCATCGCCAAGGTGCTGTTCGTCGTGTTCCTGGTGATGGCGATCGCCAGCTTCGTGATCAACCTCGTCAAGGGGCGGTGAGTCCATGGCCAGCATCGCAGGCGGCGCCGGCCGCGCCGGCCCGCTTCGGCTATGCTGGCACCCGTTTACCGCGTTCCGGACCTTCGCCCATGCTGCGCATCGCCATCGTCGACGACCATCAGATCGTGCGTGCCGGCTTTCGCGAGCTGCTGGCCGACGAACTCGGCCTCGAGATCGTGTTCGAGGCAGCCTCGGGTGAGGTGGCGCTCGAAGCCCTGCGCGAACAACCGGTCGACGTGCTGCTGCTCGATCTATCCCTGCCCGGGCAGAGCGGCGTCGACGTGTTGCGCGCCGTGCGCCAGCGTTTTGATGGCGTGCGCGTGCTGATGCTGTCGGGCTTCCCGGAGGAGCGCTATGCGTTGGCGATGATCCGCAACGGCGCCGACGGCTACCTGTGCAAGGATTGCTCGCGCGAGGCGCTGCTGCAGGCGATCCGCACCGTCGCCCGGGGCCGGCGCTATGTGTCGGCGCGCACCGCCGAACTGCTCGCCGACGAGCTCGGTGGTGGCGGCAGCGCGGCGCCGCACGACAAGCTGTCCGATCGCGAGCTGCAGGTCTTCCTGCGCCTGGCGCGCGGCGAGTCGGTGTCGGATATCGCCGACGTGCTCAACCTGAGCGTCAAGACGGTCAGCACCTACCGCACGCGCCTGCTGGAAAAGCTCGGCGTCGGCAGCAATGCCGAGCTGGCCACCTACGCGCTGCGCCACGGGCTGATCCTGGACTGAGGAAGCCGGGTCGATGACTGCGCCCCTTCACGCCGAACCTGCCACAGCGCCCGCGCTGCGCGTCGTGCTCGTCGAGGATTCCGCGATGCTGCGCGGGATGCTGCGCGAGATGCTCGCCGAGCTCGACGGCGTCGGCGTCGTGGCCGAGGCCGAGGACGAGGCCGGGGCGCTGGCCGCGCTCGAGGCCCAGCGGCCCGACCTGGCGATCATCGACCTCGAATTGCGCACTGGAAGCGGTCTTGGCGTGCTGCGCCAGATGCAGGCCGAGCCGGAGCGCTTCGGTCGTCCGCGTGCGGTGGTGTTCTCCAACTACGGCCACGCGCCGGTGCGCGCGCGCTGCGAACAACTCGGCGTCGAGCGCTTCTTCGACAAATCCTTCCAGCTCGACGAGCTGATCGACTTCGTCCAGGCGGCTGTTCCGGGCTGATCGGCTTCAGTGCATGCGCGCGAACGGCACGTGGGCGGTGATGCGCGTGCCCTTGCCTGGCGCGCTGTCGATGTCCAGCCGCCCGGCGAGCATCTGCACCCGGTGCGCCATGCCGGCCATGCCGTGGCGGTTGTGTTCGCGTGCTGCCGGGTCGAAACCCACGCCGTCGTCTTCCACCGCCAGCACCAGCTCGTCGCCTTCCACCTCCAGGCGCAGCCGCACCGAGCTGGCCTGCGCATAGCGGCGCACGTTGGTCAGCGCCTCCTGCGCGATGCGGTAGAGCGCGAGCGCGGTTTGCGCCGGCACGTCGGGCAGCGCATCGGGCAGCTCGGTCTCGAGCCGGCCACCGTGTTCGCCGATGTCGCCGCTGTCGGGCAGCGCGCGCAGCGCCTCGACCAGGCCGAGTTCGGACAGCAGCGGCGGGCGCAGGTCGGCCACCACCTTGCGCTTGAGCGCGATGCCCTGGTTCAGCGTGTCGAGCAGGCGGTCGAAGCGGCTGCGTAGCGGCGCCACCGCCTCGGCCGGCAGCTTGCGTGCGATCCAGCCAGCGTCGAGCTTGGCGGCGGTGAGCAGGGCGCCGAGCTCGTCGTGCAACTCGCGCGCCAGGCGCGCCTGCTCGGCTTCGCGGGCGTTGGTCAGGTAGGTGGCGAGGCTGCTGAGTTCCTGTGTGCGATGGGCGACTTCGGTGTGCAGGCGCTCGTTCTCCGAGCGCAGCAACTGCGCCATGCGCTCGCGCAGGCGGTCCTGGCGATACAGCACCACGACCAGCACCAGCAGCAGCGCCAGCACGCTGGCGCCGAGCACGCGATTCATGGTGCGCGCGTCGGCAAAGCGCGCGAAGGCGCCGTCCTGGGTGGCGTCGATCTCGGCCTGGGTGGCGGCGCGCAGGCTCAGGATGCGGTTGCGGATGTCGTCGGTGACCTGTTTGCCGGTGCCGCCGTCGGGCTGGTCGGCGCCTGGCGGCACGCCACGCTCGATGGCTTGGGAGAGCAGGCTCCAGCGCATGTCGACCAGCAGCGCCAGGTGATCGACGGTCTCGCGTTGGCCATCGTCTGTCCAGGCGTCGGCGCGCAGCGCGGCCAGCGTACGTTCGAGTTCCGCCTGGCCGTCCTGATACGGCGTCAGGTATACCGTGTTCTGCGTCAGCAGGTAGCCGCGCACGCTCGACTCGGCGTCGAGCATTTGCAGCAGCAAGGTGTCGAGGTGATGCAGGCGTGCTGAGCGGGCACGCAGGTCCTCGAGCGCCGCGCGGCTCGATTCGGACTGCCACTGGCCCGCGATCAGCCACGCCAGTCCGAGCACGAAGCTCAGCAGCAGCACGACGATCAGCAGGCCCGCGCGCGGGCGCGGGAGGCGGGATGGGGCAGGCGGCAAGGGCAGGCGCTCGGGCGTGAAATCCATGAACCTGTCCTATCCTAGTCCACGATGCCTGGCTTGTCCGGCGCAAGATCGGGCCCCCGCTTCACGCGGAGGCCGCGGCGTGTAGGCTCAGGGACGGATCACGATGTCGTTCTTCACCGCCTTCACACCCGGTGTGGTGCGCGCGATCTCGACCGCGCGGTTGCGCTCGGCGGTGCTCTTGGCGAAGCCGGACAACTGCACCGTGCCCTTGAGCGTCTCGACGCTGATCGACATTGCGCTGACGGTCGGGTCCTCGGCGAACTTGGCTTTCACGCGCGTGGTCACGGTGGCGTCGTCGACATATTCGCCGACGGTGGATTGATCGCGGGTGACGGCGCAGCCGACGGCGGTGAAGGCGAGCAGGCCGGACAGGGCGAGGGTGGCGGCGGTGTGTTTCATGGTGGTCATCCTTGATGGGCTTGTCGTTTGAGGCGGGACGGGTGTCGGCGCCTGTGCGATGCAGTTCAAATGTATGCTCCCGGGCGTCTGCCCGATGTCCGACAGCGCGGATTGCGGTGTAGGACAATTCCCGCAAGGGATATCCCGCATGACCGCCGCCAGCCGGACGCGCACTTCGAAACCGGCTGCGGCCCGTCACGGCCGCTGTCGTTCTCTCTTGCCGCGTTCTCGCCTTCGTCCTCCTCGTCCAAGTTCTTCTCCCCGATGCGTTTCCTCCATTCCGCCGACTGGCATCTCGGCCGTGTCTATCACGGCGTCTCCCTGCTCGAAGACCAGGCCCACGTGCTGCAGCAGTTCGTGCGCATCGCCGCCGAAACCCGGCCCGACGCGGTCCTGCTCGCCGGCGACATCTACGATCGCTCGGTGCCGCCCGCCGAGGCGGTGCGCCTGCTCGACCTGGTGCTCAGCGACCTGGTGCTCGAGTTGAAGATCCCGGTGGTGATGATTGCCGGCAACCACGATGGTTCCGATCGCCTCGCCTTCGGTTCCGGCCTGCTGGTGCGCGCCGGGCTGATCGTGCGTGGCCCGGTGGAGATGGGCGCCGCGCCGCTGCTGCTGCGCGACGCCCATGGCGAGGTCGAGGTGCATGCGCTGCCCTATGCCGAGCCGGCATTGGTGCGCAGCGCCAGCGGCGACGAGGCGATCGCCGACCACCACGGCGCGCTCGCCGCACAGACTGCGGCGCTGCGCGCTGCCCACGTGCGCGGCCGGCGTTCGGTCGTGGTTGCCCACGCCTTCGTGCACGGCGGTGCGGAGAGCGAGTCCGAGCGTCCGCTGTCGGTCGGTGGCAGCGGCGCGGTCGGCGCCGGGGTGTTCGACGGCTTCGACTACGTGGCGCTCGGCCATCTGCACCGGCCGCAGGCCCTGGGCGGAGAGGGCGCCGAGCCCTGGCGCAATGCGCGCATCCAGTATTCCGGCTCGCTGCTCAAGTACTCCTTTGCCGAGGCCGATCACGCCAAATCGGTGAACCTGGTCGAGCTCGACGGCGCGGGCCGGTGTGCGGTCGAGCGCATCGCGCTGGTGCCGCGCCGCGACCTGCGCATCCTCGAAGGCGAACTCGCCGCGCTGGTCGCCGCCGCAGCCACCGACCCGGCGCGCGACGACTACCTGCTCGCCCGCCTCACCGACCGCGGCGCCCTGCTCGACGCCATGGGCAAGCTGCGCGGCGCCTGGCCCAATGCACTCGCGATCGAGCGCCCGACCCTGGTCGGTGAGGGCCCCGGGCGCGCCACCGCCGACCATCGCCGCACCCGCATCCAGGATCTCTTTGCCAACTTCCACCAGGAGGCCGCCGGTGTGGCGCTGGAGCCCGCTGCCGTCGCGGCGCTCGAGCGCGTGGTCGATCGCATCGAACAGGAGGCACGCCGCGCATGAAACCGCTCAAGCTCAGCCTGCAGGCCTTCGGCCCCTTCGCCACCCGCGAGGAGGTGGATTTCACCCTGCTGCCGTCCGGCGCCCTGTTCCTGATCTCCGGCCCCACCGGTGCGGGCAAGACCTCCATCCTCGACGGCATCACCTACGCGCTCTATGGCGACACCTCGGGCGGCGAGCGCAGCGCGCGCGAGATGCGCAGCCATCATGCCGACGCCGCGCTGCAGACCGAAGTCGAATTCGACTTCGCGCTCGGCGCGCGCTGCTACCGCGTCAAGCGCGTGCCCGAGCAGGAACGCGCCGCGCTGCGTGGCGACAAGCTGGTCAAGGTGCTCGCCAAGGCCGAGCTTCATCGGCTGGAGGCCGACGGCGAGACCTGGATTCCGCTGGCGCAGAAGACCACCGAGGTCACCGCGCTGGTCGAGGAACTGCTCGGCTTCAAGGCCGAGCAATTCCGCCAGGTCGTGCTGCTGCCGCAGGGCCAGTTCCGCAAACTGCTGGCGGCGAACTCGGCCGAGCGCGAAAAGATCCTCGAGACCCTGTTCGGCACCGCCATCTACAAGCGCCTGCAGGATGCACTGAAGGCCGAGGCGGCCATGCTGCGCGAGCGCGGCGAGCAGGCCGTGCTGCAGCGCCGCACCCTGCTCGAGCAAGTCGGCGCCGACACGGTCGAGGCGCTGGTCGTCCGTCGCGAGACGCTGCAGGCAGAACTGGTGACGTTGACCGAGGCCGAGCATCGGGCACGCGCCGATGACGCCGCCGCGCGCGCCGCGCTGCAGCAGGGGCTGGCCGTCGAGGCACAGTTTTCCGAGGCTGCGGCGGCCACTACCGCGCTCCAGGCGGTGGACGCCGGCACGGCTGCGCTCGACGCCGAGCGCCTGCGCCTGGAGCAGGCTCGTCGCGCGCTACAGGTGCTGCCCGCCGAGAGCGCGCTTGCCGCCGCGCGCCGCAGCGCCGCCGAGGCCCGCGCACGTGAAGTGCGCGTTGCACGAGACGCTGCCGAGGCCACCCGCCGTCTTGGCGAGGCCGAAGCCGCGCTGCACGGCGAGACTGCGCGTGCGCCCGAGCGCGAGGCGGCGCAGCGCGAACTGCTGCACCTGGAGACGCTCGGTGAAGCCGTCAGCCGCCTGGCCCAGG